>JBBSCX010000130.1:0-9011 GCA_038249905.1 Burkholderiales bacterium | reverse complement strand
CCCTTGCTGGCCAGCGACTTCGCAGCCCTGCCGGCCCCCGTGCAGGACATGCACAGCCGCGCGATGCTGAAGGCGCTGATCGCCGCGGCCAAGTCCGACGGCCATCTGGACGCGGCCGAACGCGGCCGCGTCGAGTCTGAATTGCAGCGCATGCAGAGCCTGCAGTCCGACCCCGCGCTGCACGGCTGGGTGACGGCCGAAATGCAACGTCCGCTGGACCCGGCCGAGGTGGCCGCTGCCGCCACATCGCCCGAGATGGGGGCCGAGATCTACCTCGCCAGCTTGGTGATGGTGGACACCCAGACGACGATGGAGCGCCTTTACCTGGACGCGCTGGCGCATGCGTTGAAGCTGCCGCCCGATCTGCGCGCGACGCTCGATGCGCGCGCAGCGGCGCTGGTTTGAACGGGGATGCAGTGCGCGCTGATTTGCGCGCGATCGACACGCTGCCCCACAGCCCCGCCGCCGAACGCAACGCGGCACCGATCGCCGCGGTGCTGGCCGCCTGGCTGCCGGCGCAGGCGCGGGTGCTGGAAGTGGCCAGTGGCACCGGCCAGCATGCGGCGTACATCGCAGCGGCGCAGCCCGGCTGGGACTGGCAGCCGACTGAAGCCGGGGCCGAGGCGCTGCCCTTCATCGCCGCGCGCTGCGATGGGCTGGTGAACGTGCGTGCGCCGCTGTGCCTGGACGTGATGGCGCCGACCTGGCCGGTGGCTGCGGCCGCCTTCGACGCTGTCTACGTCGCCAACCTGCTGCACATCGCGCCCTGGGCCTGCACACCCGCGCTGATGCGCGGTGCCGCTCGCTGTCTGGCCCCCTGCGGGGCACTGTGCATCTACGGCCCCTTCGTGGTCGAGGGCGAGCCGCTGGCCTCCAGCAATGCCGCCTTCGACGCCGACCTGCGTGGGCGCGACAGCCGCTGGGGCCTGCGTGCCCTGGCTGCGGTGGAGGCCGCTGCAGTGGCGGCCGGGCTCGCCCTGGCCGAGCAGCGTGTCATGCCGGCCAACAACCTGTTGCTGCGCTTCGTGACGGCGGCCTGATCGCGGCGCAGGCGGCTCAGGCGGCTCAGGCGGCGCAGGGCCCGTCGATATACTCCCGTTTCTCTTTTTCAGCACCCGCCGCCGCTCCCCCTGCCCATGAAGATCGGCGCCTACACGCTGCCGAATGCGTTGTTCGTCGCCCCCATGGCCGGCGTCACCGACCGGCCCTTCCGCCAGCTCTGCCGGCGGCTGGGCGCAGGCCATGCCGTCAGCGAGATGGTGACGAGCAAGCGCGAACTGTGGGACAGCCTGAAGACCTCGCGCCGTGCCGACCATGCCGGCGAGCCCGGGCCCATCGCGGTGCAGATCGCCGGCGTCGACCCGGTCGAGATGGCCGACGCCGCGCGCTACAACATCGACCGCGGCGCGCAGATCATCGACATCAACATGGGCTGCCCGGCGAAGAAGGTGTGCAAGCTCTGGGCCGGCTCGGCGCTGATGCAGGACGAGCCACTGGCACTGCGCATCGTGCAGGCCGTGGTGGCCGCCTGTGCGCCGCGCGATGTGCCGGTGACTTTGAAGATGCGCACCGGCTGGTGTGCGACGCAGAAGAACGCACTGTCCATCGCCCGCGCGGCGCAGGACGCCGGCATCGCCTTGCTGGCCATCCACGGCCGCACGCGTGAACAGGGCTATGGCGGCGCGGCCGAGTACGACACCATCGCCGCCGTCAAGGCCGCGCTGCACATCCCCGTGGTCGCCAACGGCGATATCGACAGTCCCGAGAAGGCGCGCGAGGTATTGCAGTCCACGGGGGCAGACGCGCTGATGATCGGCCGCGCGGCCCAGGGGCGGCCGTGGATCTTTCGCGAGATCACGCACTTTCTGGCCACCGGGCAGCACCTGCCGCCCCCGGCCACGCACGAGGTGGCAGGGTGGTTGACTGAACACCTGCACGACCACTACGGCCTGTACGGAGAACACCTTGGCATGCTGACGGCGCGCAAGCACATCGGCTGGGCGGTGCGTGCCCTGCCCGGTGGCGAGGCTTTTCGCTCCGTGATGAATTCGCTGGTCAGTTGCGAGGCGCAACTGGGCGCCGTCGCCAGCTTCTTCGACGGGCTGGCTTTGCACCACCCGGTGCTGCCGGCGGCCAATGACGGCCGGCTGGCTCATGCTGCATAAACAGCCGCATAACCAGCCGCATAACCAGCCGCATGAAGCAGGTCGCATGACGTACGCCGCATGACGCAAACCGCATGACGCCGGCCCGATGACACGATGAGCCGCAAGCACATCGACGACTGCATCCGCGCGAGCGTGGAGCAGTATTTCCGCGACCTGCGCGGTGCCGAACCCCACGCCCTGCACGACATGATTCTGGAGGCGGTGGAAAAGCCGCTGCTGGAGGTGGTGATGAAACACGCCGACGGCAACCAGAGCCGCGCCGCCGACTGGCTGGGCATCAACCGCAACACGCTGCGACGCAAGTTGCTGGACCACAAGATCAGATAGCTGGCACGCCGGCGTCGAAGGAACACCTGCATGGCCGCGCTGACCGCACTCCTCTCAGTGTCAGACAAGACAGGCGTGCTCGAACTTGCACGCGCGCTGGCCGCACAGGGCGTGCGCCTGCTGTCCACCGGCGGCACCGCGCGGCTGCTGGCCGACGCCCGCCTGGCCGTGACCGAGGTGGCCGAGGTGACCGGCAGCCCGGAGATGCTGGACGGCCGTGTCAAGACCCTGCACCCGCATATCCACGGCGGCCTGCTGGCCCGGCGCGACCTGCCCGAGCACATGGCCGCACTGGCTGCGCATGGCATTGCCACCATCGACCTGCTGGTCGTCAACCTGTACCCATTTGCGCAGGCCACCGCGCGCGCCGAATGCACGCTGGAAGACGCGATCGAGAACATCGACATCGGCGGCCCGGCCATGCTGCGTGCCGCGGCCAAGAACTGGGCCGACGTGACGGTGCTGATCGACCCCGCCGACTACGCGCCGGTGCTGGCCGAGATGGCCGCCGGTGGCGTCAGCCGGCGCATGCGTTTCGCGCTGGCGAAGAAGGTCTACGCCCACACCGCCGCCTACGACGGCATGATCACCAATTACCTGACATCGCTGGAAGAAGGCGCCGAGGACGCGGTGGCCGCCGTGCCCGCACGCGCCGCTTACCCGGCGGTGTTCAACCTGCAATTGCAGCGCGTGCAGGACATGCGTTATGGCGAGAACCCGCACCAGAGCGCCGCCTTCTACCGCGACACCGCACCGGCCGCGGGCACGCTGGCGCATTGGATGCAATTGCAGGGCAAGGCGCTGAGCTACAACAACATCGCGGATGCCGACGCGGCCTGGGAATGCGTCAAGAGCTTCCCGGCTGAAGAGAGCGCGGCCTGTGTCATCGTCAAGCATGCCAACCCGTGTGGCGTGGCCGTGGCCGGTGCATTGGTCGAGGCCTACATCAAGGCCTGGGCGACCGACCCCACATCGGCCTTCGGCGGCATCCTGGCCTTCAATCGCCCGCTGGACGAAGCGACGGCGCGGCAGATCGGCGAACACAAGCAATTTGTCGAAGTACTGATCGCCCCGGCCATCAGCCCCGGCGCGCGGGCATTGTTCGCGGCCAAGCCCAATGTGCGGCTGCTGGAGGTGCCGCTGGCCGCGGGCAACAGCGGCGGCGGGGCGGCAGCGGTTGGTGGCAATGCCCTGGACTTCAAGCGCGTGGGCGGCGGCATGCTGCTGCAGTCGCCGGACACCAAGAACGTGGGCCTCGCCGAATTGCGCGTGGTGAGCCAATGCGCACCGACGGCGGCGCAGATGCAAGACCTGCTGTTTGCCTGGAAGGTGGCCAAGTTCGTGAAGAGCAATGCCATCGTCTTTTGCGCCGGCGGGGCCACGTTGGGCGTCGGCGCGGGCCAGATGAGCCGGTTGGACAGCGCCCGCATCGCGCGCCTGAAGGCCAACGCCGCGGGCCTGAGCCTGGCTGGCTCCGCCGTCGCCAGCGACGCCTTTTTCCCCTTCCGCGACGGGCTGGACGTCGTCATCGACGAAGGCGCGAGCTGCGTCATCCAGCCCGGTGGCAGCCTGCGCGACGACGAGGTCATCGGCGCGGCCGACGAGCGCGGCGTGGCCATGGTGTTCACCGGCACGCGGCACTTTCGGCACTGACGGGGTGCGCCTGCGTACTGGGAGCAGCGGGCCCAGCGGGCGCAGCGGGCCCAGCGGCCGCACCGTTCAGGGTTGGCCGGTGTCGCCCGCCACCACCTTGCGTTCACGCGTGACGAGCGTGGTGCTGTAGATCTCGCCACCGGGCCTCTTCAGCCGCAGGCGCAGCGGCGTGCCCGCAGGCACGTCCATCAGTGACTTCATGGCCCGGGCGCGCGCGCCGACGATGGCGCGGCCCTCGACCTCGATCACCTCGTCGCCCACGGCAATGACCTGGGCGGCGGGCGGCAGGTCGGCGCCGACTTGCTGCACAAGGACGCGCTTGAGCAGCGGATTGGCGAAGAAGCCTTCGGTCTCGATCTGGAAGCCCAGGCCCTTGGCGGCCGGCGCTTCGGCACCGGCCGGCAGGCTGGCCCACAGCAATGCCAGGGTGAGGGCGGCCAGCCACGCCATGCTGCGGCGAGACCACCCGGTGCGGCGCGATGAGGATGACAAGGGCGTTCTCCTTCGTGTGGGTAGGGGTGTGGGTGAGGGTGCGGGTGCGGGTGCGGGTGCGGTACGCCCCCGTTGCCGAGCCAGTGTGCCCGGTGCCGCCACCGCCGTCCGCCACCCGGCGACGGGCCGCGGCGCCAGCGCGACGGGCGGGCCCGCGCCCACGACGAAGCGCGCGGGCTAGCATCCACCCATGACCCGCGCTGATCTTGCCGGCCATGTGCTGGCCTTCATCGCGCGCCTGATCACCGGCGCGCAAGGGCACTGGAAAGGCTGCCCGCCCAAGGCCGAGCAGCGCATCTACTTTGCCAACCACCAGAGCCACCTCGACTGGGTGCTGATCTGGGCCGCGCTGCCGCACGAATTGCGCGCCACCACACGCCCGATCGCCGCGCGCGACTACTGGACATCCTCGCCCTTCAGGCAGTGGCTGACGACCGAGGTCTTTCATGCCGTGTACGTGTCGCGCCAGCGCAGCGAAGACCAGGACCCGCTGGAGCCGCTGGTATCGGCGTTGAAGAGCGGTGACTCGCTGGTGATCTTTCCGGAAGGCACGCGCAGCGCCGGTGGTGACCCCAAGCCCTTCAAGAGCGGCCTGTTCCATCTGGCCGAGCAGTTTCCGCACGTGTCGCTGGTGCCGGCCTGGATCGACAACGTGCAGCGCGTGATGCCCAAGGGCGAGGTCGTGCCCGTGCCCATCCTGTGCACCGCCACCTTCGGCGCGCCGCTGCATTTGCGGCCCGGCGAGGACAAGCGTGATTTTCTGGCCCGGGCGCGCGATGCCGTCATCGCGCTGCGGCCTGGCCTGGTGTGAAGGCGCGACATGAAGGCGCGACATGAAGGCACGGCATGAAGGCCTGGCATGAGCGCATGACCGGGGCAGCAAACCGTGAAAGTGTGCTGACCGGGGTGCGCCGCACCGGATGTGCCGACTTGAGCAAGCTGAAATGATCAAGTCGACATGAGCGATCTGCGCCGGCTCGGCCCCGACCAGCAGGTGGCGCTGCTGTTCGTCATCCTGTTCGGCCTGCTGGCGCTGGCCACCATAGGTGTGCTGGTGCGCACCTTGCGCAGCACCGAGAACAGCGAGAGCCATGTCAACCTGTGGCGCGACCTGCGCGCGATGTGGGTGGGCGCCGTCGTGTTCTGGGCCGCCTGGATCGCCGGGCCGGTGGGCGCCACGCTGTTCTTCGGCCTGTTCTCCTTCTTCGCGCTGCGCGAGTTCATCACGCTGCTGCACACGCGCCGTGGCGACCACCGCAGCCTGATCCTGGCCTTCTTCGTCGTGCTGCCCTTGCAGTATGTGATCGCGGGCGGGCGCTGGTTCGACCTGTTCACTGTCTTCATCCCGGTCTATGTCTTCCTGGCCATCCCGGTGGTCAGCGCGCTGGCGGGCGACCCGGAACGTTTCCTGGAGCGCAATGCCAAGATCCAGTGGGGCATCATGGTCTGCGTCTATGGCCTCAGCCACGCGCCGGCATTGCTGCTGCTGCAGTTTCCGGGCTTCCGCGACCGTGGCGCCTTCCTGCTGTTCTTCCTGGTCATGGTCGCGGCCGCGGCGCAGATCGTGCAGGAGGCCATGAGCCGCTGGCTGCGGCGGCGGCCGGTGGCGCGGCGCATCGACCGTTCGTTCAGCAGCCGCGCCTGGTGGTCCGGTGTGGGCGTCGCCGGCCTGGTGGGTGCGCTGTTGTACTGGACCACGCCGTTCAAGGCCGGCCAGGCTTTCGTGCTGGGCGCCGTCGCTGGTGGCGCTGGCACGCTGGGGGAGCTGGTGATGCGGGCGTTGAAGAAGGACGCCGGTGTGCGCTACTGGGGCAACACCGCCAGCGTCACCGGTGCGGTCGGCTTGCTGGACCGGGTGGCGCCGCTGTGCTTTGCGGCGCCTGTGTTCTTTCATGCGGTGCGCTGGTATTGATGGCCGCAGACCATAGCGCGTGTTGCGGCTGTGGCGCTTTGTCGGCAGCGGCCCGGGGTAGGACACCGTCATGAGAATCCTCGGCATCGACCCCGGCCTGCAGCGCACCGGTTTCGGTCTCATTGAGGCCGACGGCCCGCGCCTGGCCTATGTCGCCAGCGGCACCATCAGCACGCTGGAGGCACCGCGTGGCGACCTGCCTGGGCGGCTGAAGATCATCTTCGAAGGTGTGCGCGAAGTGGTGCAGACCTACACGCCGGACTGTGCCTGCGTCGAGATCGTGTTCGTCAACGTCAACCCGCAGAGCACGCTGCTGCTGGGGCAGGCGCGCGGGGCCGCGCTGGCGGCACTGGTCTCGGGCGACCTGAAGGTGTCGGAGTACACCGCGCTGCAGATGAAGAAGGCCGTCGTCGGGCACGGCCTGGCCAACAAGGCCCAGGTGCAGGAGATGGTGAAGCGCCTGCTGAAACTGCCTGCGCTGCCCGGCAAGGACGCCGCCGACGCGCTGGGCCTGGCCATCGCCCATGCCCACGCGGGCGCTTCGTTCCTGGCCCTGGCCGCGGCGGCACCGCTGGCGCGGCGGGCGCATGCGCAGTACCGCAAGGGGCGGACTTACTGACTGCGCGGTCGTGCGCAGCCCGCCAAGCCCGCCATCGCCGCCCCAAGAAAAAGCCCCGGCCAGGGGCCGGGGCGAAGGCATTGCGGTGAGTGAATCCGCAACACAGGAGGACCGGTGGGGCGCTGTCGCGGCCCCGGGGCGGCACGGGGCTGCTGCGGTCTGAAATTCAGACGGCGGCCGTCACCGCCGGCACCGTGGTCTGGGCCAGCAGAGCGTGCGGTGCGAGGCTGTCGGCCAGGCCGCCGATGCCGGCGAGCATGGCGCCGGTGACCAGCACGGCAAAGACGAAGGCGCTGAATTGGGGCATCAGGCGGGTGTGCGTCGTGGTGTGGGTCGTGGTGTGGGTCGTGGTGTGCATCGTGGTGTTCATGGTCGGCTCCTTCAGGCGGTGACGGGGTGTTCGATGGATGGAATGTAGGCAGCCTCAGCCACCGCCGCGATGGCCTTGCGACGAGCCGCCGCAGGCGCTGCGCGAAGCGCATGCCACGGCGATGAACGCAAGCTGTGGCCTGCCGATCACCGCCCGCCGCCCCACCGGCCACCCTGCCCGCTGGCAGCCACCACCCCCGTCTGCCAACAAGCGCGCCAATTGCACGCGGCCCGTGAATTGCTTGCGGTCTGACTGCCTGCCAGCCCCGCAAATGCGGTGTCCCCAGGGTACTGTTCGACCGCTGGCTTGTGGCAGTCTTTGCTTGAATGGATTGATGTTCACACCCGCCGTTTCGTCCGAAGTCAGAACGCCAGGAGTCCCGCATGACCGCTGCGCACGATCTTGTTCCGGTCCACCGTCCGACATTGCCGATCGCGAGCATGCGATCGGTGTACCGCGTCGGCGACGTCGAGAAGCGGCTGGACAAACTGCCGCAGCGCGAACACGAAAGCCTGCGTGCCACCTACGAACGCATGATCGAGAAGGGCCCCGAGCGCTTCCAGGTCAAGCCCGCCGGGCTGCCCGCGATGGCGCATCTGTACGACGAGCTGCCCAACTTCGGTGCGGTGCTGGATGACGTGCGGCGACAACTTGCCTTGTGCCAGGACAGCCGCGACGCGCTGGAGATCACGCCCATGCTGCTGCTGGGACCGCCCGGCATCGGCAAGACGCACTTTGCGCGCGAGATCGCGCAGTTGCTGGGCACCGGCCTCGGCTTCATCAGCATGAGCAGCCTGACCGCCGGCTGGGTGTTGTCCGGCGCCAGCAGCCAGTGGAAGGGCGCGCGCCCGGGCAAGGTCTTCGAGACCCTGGTGGATGGCCAGTACGCCAACCCGGTGATGGTGGTCGACGAGATCGACAAGGCGCGCGGCGAACATGCCTACGACCCGCTGGGCGCGCTGTACAGCCTGCTGGAGCACGACACCGCACGCGCCTTCACCGACGAATTTGCCGAAGTGGCGGTCGACGCCAGCCAGGTGATCTGGGTGGCGACGGCCAATGACGGGCGCAATATTCCCGAGCCCATCCTCAACCGCATGAATGTGTTCGAGGTGCAGGCGCCGGACGCCGACGCCGCGCGCGCGATGGCGCTGCGTCTGTACCAGCAACTGCGCGGTGCGCACGAATGGGGCCTTCGCTTCGACGACATGCCGTCCGATGCCGTGCTGGACCGCCTGAGCACGATGGCCCCGCGCGAGATGCGCCGCGCCTGGATGACGGGCTTCGGCAACGCCCGACTGGCCGCGCGCGCGGTGGTCGAGGTGGCCGACCTGCCGGGCGCCAGCGCGAAGCGGCAGCCTATCGGCTTCATGCACTGAGCACCACAGCGGGGTGAGCGGGGGGTGAGCGTGGGGTGACGGCGGGGTGGCTCGGGTTGACGGCGCTTTGACGGCGCTTTGACGTCGGGTT
>JBBSCX010000129.1:0-9034 GCA_038249905.1 Burkholderiales bacterium | reverse complement strand
CGATGAATCCATACGAGTCGATCGGCTATGTCGCGTCGATGCTGGTGCTGGCAGCGTTCTGCGTGCGTGGCATGCTGGCGCTGCGCGTCCTGGCCATCGCCAGCAACGCGGCCTTCATTACCTATGCGGTGTTCGCGGGCCTGCAGCCGGTGTTGCTGCTGCATGTCTTGCTGTTGCCGCTGAATGCGTGGCGGCTGTTCGAGGTCGTGCTGGCGAGCACTTCGGCGGAGCGCAATCCGGCGTCGATCGCAACGCCTGTTGCGCCGCCGCGGCCCTCTTACCGAGCCCGGCCGCCGGCGCGACGCGCCGGGATACGCAAAGCACGGCGCCCGACGCGGGTGCGCACCGCATCCGGTTCTCCCCAATCCTGCGGACGAGGCCGCCCTGTGCTCGCACCCATCCGTCGGTGATCCGTCGGTCGGTGCCGCCGAACATGCCCGCATGGCATCTCCGATCGGCAACGCATGAGCATCCTGAACACCAGCAGCCGGCAGGGCACCGGCAATCGCCGCCTCACGGTATCCGGTTGGGCGCGCCTGCTCGGCGCATCGTTGGTGCTGAGCTTGAGCGCTGCGCTGTGCGGCTGCAGTCCGGGGAACGTCTTCGGCGCTGAAACGGTGATAGTCGTCGGCAACCTCAGCGCGCAGCCCGCGGAGCTGACCTACGCGCGTGACGCCACTGTTCTGACCGCGGACCGCCGGGTGCTGGTCTTGGTGCCACGCCGACTGAAGAACCCGGGAGTCGACGCCACAATCGACTGTGTGGGTTACCTCACGCTGAGCGTCAGCGGTTTGCCGCGAGGTGTGCAGGCGTCGCTAGTCGATTCACGGGTGTGCGTCGACAACAGCGGAGACGGCGCGACCCATACCTTCGCGTTTGACCTCCAGGTTGTCAGCTCGGTCGCTCTGGGCAGAGTATCGCCAGGCCGTCACGTGGTGACACTGCAGGCCGAGTTGTGCGAAATTGTTGACCCCAATTGCGACGTCAACACCACGCCGCTGCTCATCATCATCGAAGGCGCCGCAGCGCCGGGTGGGCTGAACGACCTGGTCGCCGTTCCGCAGCTGACCAGCGTGCGTCTGAGCTGGGCCGCCGACGCGGCGCCCGACAGCTACCTGATCGAACGAGCGCGCACCGGCGCAGCCTTCATCACGGTGGCCACGCTGCCCGCACCGGCCACCCAGTACACCGACACCGGGCTCGACCCGGCCACCGCGTACACCTACCGCGTGACACCGCAGAACGCTGCCGGCAGCGGCCCCGCAGGGCTCGTGGATACCCTCACGCTGGCAACCAGCAACGGCACGCTGGCCGTGCAATCCACGGGCACCGGCAGCGGCACGGTGAGCAGCGCGCCGGCCGGCATCGTCTGCCCCGGCACCTGCGGCCTCACGGCACCGCTCGGCAGCATCATCACGCTGACCGCCACCCCGGCGGTGGGCAGCCGTTTCGACGGCTGGGAAGGCCCCGCCGATTGTGCCGACGGCAGCATCACCATGGTGCTGGAGATCGCCTGCACGGCACGCTTCGTGGCGGCGCCGGCGGCATCGGGCTGGCGCCAGATCGGCGGCGATCTGGCCGTGAGCGGCGGCAGCGCGCCACGGCTCGCGGTCGATGGCAACGGCGTCGTGTACGCGGCGTTCCTGCAGGACAGCCTCGGGAAAAAGGAACTGCTGGTCCGGCGCTACGACGGCAGCATCTGGCAACCGGTGGGCACCGGGTCGGTGAATGCCGCGACGGGCGGCGGAGGTGCGCGCTCCTTCGGCCTGGCATTCGATGCCGCGAACCGGCCGCTGGTCGCATGGGACGATTTTTCAGTGGTGCGGGTGGCGCGCCTCGAAGGCGCTACGTGGCAGCTCCTCGCCGACAACCTGCGCAACGCGACCACCGGTGTGGCGAGCAATGTGCAACTCGAAGCCCGTGGCAGCACGGCGGTGGTCGCCTGGATCGATGCCCCGGCCGGCACCAGTCGACTGGCCGTGCGCCGCTACGACGGCGCGCTGTGGTCGGCCGACACCGCGCCGGACGTGGGCGACCTGCTCGCCCTTCGCCTGGCGCTGGACAGCCACGGGCTGGCAGGCATCGCCTATGCACCGAACCTGTCGCCGTCGCAGCCCTCGCTGCGCGCCGTGCGCGAAACCAGCTTCGGCAACTGGACGGCACTGCCGGGCAGCGCGGACAGCAACGTCGGCACCAGCAACACCCATTTGCGTACCGGCTTCGGGTTCTCGTTCAGCATCAACGACGCGCCCATCATCAGCGGCAGCCGCGACGACCGCTACAGCTTCGCGCTTGTCAACAACAGCGTGAGCTGGGTCGCGGCGGGGCGGGTCAACCAGCTCGTGGACCCGGCCGGGGTGGTCGAAGACACAGGGAACAGCACCGAGTTCCTGCGCGGCCTTACGAGCCTGACCAGCGAGACACAAGTCGTGCTGGCAAGCCCGCGCGCCGCAGGCAACCCGACGCGCATCCAGTTCTATGTGCTCGACGGCAACGACTGGATCGCGTTTCGCGAGCCGTTGCGGGTCACGGGTGTCTCGTCTGCGCCGAGCGCGGCCTTCGATGCGATGAGCAACCCGCTGGTCGTCACGGTGCAAAGCAGCACGGGCGCCCTGGTGGGCGCGATCCGGGCGTACGCGTGGGCACCGTGAACGCCGCATGGGCGATGGCGGCCCGCGACTTGGCCGAGTCGGCCGACCGACGACGCTCAGGAGAGCCATCCATGAGCAACATCCTTGTGCGAACAGCCTGTCTATTGGCGGTCGCGCTGCCCCTCGCCGGCTGCGGCGGCGACGGCGGCGGCGCGTCGGCCCCGGCGCAGCCGAGCTCCGTGACGGTCACGATCAGCGCGGCCAACGGCGGCACGATCAACGGCCCTGGCGGTGTCGTGCTGGAGATTCCACCCGAGGCGCTGGCGGTCGACACGAATCTGACCGTCGCCATCGACGATGCCGGCGCACCGGCGCTGCCCGCGGGCCTGACGCCCGAGGCGCCGCTGATCGCGCTGCTGCCGCATGGCCTGACGTTCTCGGTGCCGGTGCGCCTGAGCGTGCCGGTGCCCGCCGGCGCGGCGGCATCCGATCTGCCGCCGGTGCTCAAAACCACGCCCGGCCGCGAGGGCTGGGAAGCGCTCGTCATCGAGCGTGAAGGCGACCGCCTGGTCGCGGCCATCACGTCGTTCTCGAACGTGGCGCGTACGTGCTGCGTCCCGGCGCCGCAGCCGCCCCTGATTACCCAGGCGCCCAGCAACTGCACCGTCCATGAAACGGGCTGGTGCTTCTTCCGGGTCTACGCGCTCGCGGACCGCAACGCCGGGCAGCTCAGCTACGGTTGGCGGCGCAACGGCGTCCCGGTGCCCGGCGAAACCAGCCCGGAAATCCTGATCAATCCCGCCACCTGGACGCAGAACGGCGATGTGTATGCCGCGGTCGTGACCGACGAAAGCAACCGCACCACCGTCAGCGCCACCGCGCAGCTCGACGTGATCCTCGAGCCGCCGAAGATCGTGACCCAGCCGCTCGACGACTTCGTCGTCGTGGGCAGCCCCGCGGTCGTCAGCGCCGCCTCCACCTCGTCGGCGCCGCAGACCCTGCAATGGAAGCGCTGCGACGCGCTGCAGACCTGCCCGAACGACCCGTTTGGCTGGACCAACGCGCTCGGTGGCGGCGGCACGACGCTGGTGGTCGGCGGCAGCACGCTGGCCGACGATGGCGCGCGTGTCGCGATGTGCGCCAGCAACGCCGCCGGCACCACCTGCAGCTTCCCGGCGACGCTGCACGTGACCGCGGCGCCGACCGCGCCGCAGATCGTGACGCCGCCGCAGGACGCGGCCGTGCAGGCCGGGTTTAGCGCCAACTTCACCGTGCTGGCCAGCGGTGGATCGCTCGGCTACGTCTGGGAAGCCCGGCACGGCGCCGCCGCATTCGCGCCCGAAGCGCGCTGCGGCAACAGTGCCACCTGCACGCTGACGAACGTGGTGCTCGCAGACGACGGGCTGCAACTGCGCGTGCGGGTGAGCAACGCGGTGGGCGTGGCGCTGAGCGACCCGCCGGCCGCCTTGTCGGTGCGCTTGGCGGCGACGGCTGCGCTGGCGCGGTTGGCGGGCACCAGCTTTGGGTCGTATGGCTTGCGCGCAGACGGTAGGGTATTGCGCTGGGGCAGTGAATTCGGCACAGCGTCGACGGTGCCAACGCCGCTGGCTTCGCCCACCGGCGTCAGCGCCATCAGCATGGGGTTCGACCACGCTCTGGCGCTGCGCGACGATGGGGTCGTCTTCGCTTGGGGCTTCAACAGCGTAGGCCAACTGGGCAACAACAACCTTCAGTTGACGTTCATCCCGGTGGCGGTGGCCAACCTTGACCCCATACGGATCGCGGCTGTGGGCGGCGTGGACAGTCCCCCCCTGCCCAGTGCGTTCTCCATCGCCGCCAACGCGGCAAACGGGCTGCTCTGGGCCTGGGGTAACAACCGGTTTGGGCAGCTCGGCATCGGCACGGTCACCGAGCAGCACCTGCCGGTGCGCTTGGGAGGGCTTTCGGGGGTGGTGGGGCTGGCCGCCGGCTACGGACATGTGCTGGCTCGTCGTGGCGACGGCACCGTGTGGGCCTGGGGAACGAACACCTCCGGCCAGCTCGGCACCGGCGACACGATGGCCCGCACCCGGCCGCAGCCGCTGGCGCTGGTCGACGTGGTGGCCGTCGCCACCGGCTTCACCTTCTCGCTGGCACTACAAGCCGACGGCACGGTGCTGAGCTGGGGCGAGGGCAACCAGGGGCAACTTGGCAGCGGCAACTCCAACGCGCGAATGCTGCCCGCGCCGGTGGTGCTGCCCGGGCCGGCGGTGGCGATCGCCGCGGGCGCCGCCCATGCCCTGGCGCTGCTCGCCGATGGCCGAGTGTTTGCCTGGGGCCACAACCTCTGGGGGCAGGTCGGTTCGGGCAGCCAGGACAGCGTCATCCTGGCGCCGCGTCCCGTGGCCGGGCCGCTGGGTGTCGACGTCGTGGCCATCGGGGCCGGCAGGCTGCACTCGCTGGCCCTGGATGCTTCCGGCCGTGTCTGGGCCTGGGGCTTTAACGGGGCTGGCCAGCTCGGTGACGGCACGCAGCTCGACCGGCTCACCCCGGTGCAGGTGCAGGGCGTGAATCTCAACTGACGGAGGATGCGATGAACCGACGCGATGACATTCGGCGCTGGCTACTCGGCGCCGCGTTCGCCTGGGTCTCGGGGCTGGCCGCCTGTGGCGGCAGCGATGCGCCCCAGCCGATGATCGGTCCCGCCGGCGGTACCGTCGCCGGCCCGGCCGGTGCGCAGGTGGTGGTGCCGGCCGGTGCGCTGGCCCAGGCGACTGCGGTAGCGGTGGCGTCGTCCTCGACGGGCTCGCCCGCGCTGCCAGCCGGGCTGGCCGTTGTGGGCGACTTGTTCGCCTTCACGCCCCATGGCACGACGTTCACGTCGGCAGTGACTGTGTCGGTGCCGTACGACGCCGGCCGCGTACCGGCCGGCGCCACGCCCGTGCTCTACAAAACCAACGCCTCCGGCGGCTGGGACGCGATCGTCGGCGCCAGATTCGTCAACGGCATGGCCAGCGCGAGCATCGACAGCTTCTCGTGGGTCGTGGTGGGCCTGTTGCCGCCACAGATCACGCAGCAGCCCGCGTCGATCTCGGTTCAGGAGCCGGACACCGCCACGTTCAGTGTCACCGCGCTCGGCGCGCCGCCCTTCACGTACCAATGGCAACGCAGCGACAACGCGGGCACGACCTGGGCCGACATTCCCGGCGCCACGGCGCGCACCTACACGACCGGCGCCACCAGCCGCGCCAGCGACGACGCCGACCGCTACCGCGTGATCGTCAGCAATACCGACGGCCCGAGCACCAGCACCGAAGCCACGCTGACAGTGACCGTGGTCGTGACCATGCCGACGTTCACCACGCAGCCCACGCCCCAGACGGCGGCCGTCGGCGCCACGGCCACCTTCAGCGCGGTGGCCACGGGCACGAACCTGGTCTATCGCTGGCAGAAGAGCGGCGTGCCGATCGACATCGCGCTCAACCCCAGCGCAGCCAATGCCAGCCTGAGCCTGGCCAACGTCCAGACGGCCGACGCCGCGGACTACGCGGTGGTGGTCAGCAACCTGATCGCCGGCGTGCCGAGCAACAGCATCACCAGTACTGCGGCGCACCTGACGGTCACGACGGTGCCGCCGCCGGCCGCCGGCGCGTCCGCGCATCTGGCCGCAGGGACGGCCTTCTCGGCGGCTCTCAACGCGGCCGGCGCGCCCTACTCATGGGGAAGCGACGACAGCGGCACGCTCGGCAACGGCGGCGCCGACCTCGCACGCAACACCGCGACCCTCATGGGAACGATCAACGCGGTCGTCCGCTCGGTGGCCGCCTCGTCGCTGCACGGCGCGATGCTGCTGAGCGATGGATCGGCGCTGGCCTGGGGTTACAACACCTGCGTGTTCGACGGCAGCACCGGCGCCAACATCTTCCTGTCGTCCCACCCGGTGCTGGTGTCCGCGCTGTTCGGCTTCACCACCGCCGCGACAGGCAGCGACCACCTCCTGCTGCTGAAGGCGAATGGCAGCGTGCAGGCCACTGGCTGCAACGCCAGCGGACAACTGGGTTACGCGCCAGGCACTCCCGCCGCACTGGTCGTGGCCGGCTTGCCATCCATCAAGGCGCTGGCCGCGGGCGGTTCGTTTTCGCTGGCGCTGGACGGGAGCGGCAACGTCTGGTCCTGGGGCAGCGGTGCCCTGGGCGACGGCACACCGATCGGCCAGCCAGGCGCGCCGGGCCGTGCCACGCCGATGAAGGTGCTGGACCGCGCCGGCACCACGCCGGTGATCGCCATTGCCGCCGGTCGCGAGCACGCGCTGGCCCTGACCAGCGACGGGACGGTGCTGGCCTGGGGCCGGAACACGAACGGCAAGCTGGGCGACGGCACCGACACCGACCGGCTCGCCCCAACGCCGACGCTGGTCGTCGCCGGCTCGGGTGTGATCGCGATCGCTGCCGGTGCCGAGAACTCGGTGGCCCTGCGCGGCAGCGACGGCGTCGTGCTGAGCTGGGGAATCAACGAGACCGGGCAGCTCGGCAACGGCGGCACCGCGCCCGGCTCGCGCTTCCAGCCGGCGCCGGTGATCGGATTGAGCGGCGTGGTCGAGGTCGCGTTCGGCAGCGGCGCACTCGGCCACGGCCTGGCGCGCAAGGCCGACGGCAGCGTGTGGGCCTGGGGGCACAACAGCGACGGCCAACTAGGCAACGGCAGCGCCGCGCCGTTCTCGGCCTCGCCGGTACAGGTGCTCAGCGCGCCGGGGGTGCCGCTGAATCTGAACTGAACCTTGGCGGACCGGGTGGCTTGCTCGACTAGCGGTCGAGCGCTCGGTTGGCGCCGCGCAGGGCCGGCGACTCCTCGGTGATGATCACCCAGGTGGGAATGGCGGCGAGGTAGTCGCGATAGCGCCCTTTCGACTCGAAGCGGGCGCGAAACGACGAGCGGTCGATGGCGTCGCCGAGCTGGGGAACGATTCCGCCGCCGACGTAGACGCCACCGCGCGCGCCGAGCGTCAAGGCGAGATTGCCGGCGAAGCTGCCGAGAAAGCCGAAGAAGAGCTCAACCGCTTCACGGCAGGCCGCGTCGCCACCGTCGAGGGCCCGCGCGGTGACCTCGGCAGGATCGATGGCTCGGGCGGGCCGGCCGCCGAGCCGGCAGCACGCCTCGTAGAGCGCGACCAGGCCGGTGCCCGACAGCGCGCGCTCGGCCGAGGCGTGGCCGTAGCGACCGCGAAGAATGGCGATCACCCGTTCCTCGCGCTCGTCGGAGGCCGCGAGCGTGGCGTGGCCGCCCTCGCCGACCACCGGCTCGAAGCCGGCAGCAGTGGGCACCAGGCCGGAGACGCCCAGGCCGGTGCCCGGCCCCAGGAGGGCCCGGGCCGCGTTCTCGGCCGCCTCCCCGCCGCCGACCGCGCGCAGTTCGTCGGCCGCCAGGTCGGGCACCGCCAGCGCCAACGCCGCAAAGTCGTTCAGCACCTCGAACCGGTCAAACCCCAGGCGGCGCCCGACGTCGCTCACCGAGAAGCTCCAGTCGCGGTTGGTCATGGCCACGACGTCGCCAGTGACGGGCGTGGCAACGCCGACGGCGCCGGCCGGCGGCGTCGCCAGACCCTGCTCGCGCAGGTAGTGGCCGAGCACCGCCTCGAAGCCGGCGAAGTCGCTGCCGGCGTAGCTGGCGATCCGGTCGATCGGGGCGCCGGCGGCCTGCACCCAACCGAAGCGGGCGTGCGTACCACCGACATCGCCGACCAGTCGGGGGTACGGGGCGGCGCGCGGGGTGGTGCGACCGGTCGTCATCTCGTTTCGTCCATCAGGTCATGTCCAGGGTCGACTCGCGTTGAAATACCGCTAAAACGGCTGCAACTTCCCATCGGGGCCGGGCTCCAAAATTGCTTGCCGGAATATACTGAGGATGCATCGTGCGCCAATCGATTGAATCGCGTGCAGCCGCCCGCGACGGAAAAGGGTTGTTCATGGGTTTGAAACTGAAAATCGGCGGCTGGATCGCCCTCGGCGCGGTGGCCGGCGCACTGGCCACCATGCAGCTCGACGCGACGGCGCGAAACTCCGTGGCGCAACTGCCGATCGAGGAGTTGCAGCAACTGGCGGCCGTGTTCGGCATGATCAAGAGCGACTACGTCGAGCCGGTCGACGAGAAGAAGCTGATCGGCGACGCCATCGGCGGCATGGTGGCCGGCCTCGACCCGCACTCGCAGTACTTCGACAAGAAGACCTTCAAGGAATTCCGCGAGGCCACCACCGGCCGCTTCGTCGGCATCGGCATCGAGATGGCCATGGAAGACGGCCTGGTGAAGGTCGTCACGCCGATCGAGGGCTCGCCGGCGTTTCGCGCCGGCATGAAGAGCGGCGACCTCATCACCAAGATCGACGACACGCTGGTCAAGGGCCTGACGGTCGACCAGGCGGTCAAGCGCATGCGCGGCGAGCCGAATACCAAGGTCGTGCTCACGGTCT
>JBBSCX010000128.1:0-9079 GCA_038249905.1 Burkholderiales bacterium | reverse complement strand
GGTTGGGCGAGGTAGTCGTAGCGCAGCGGGGCGTCGAACAGGGCGTCCACCACCGAGGCGGACGTTACATCGGCCACGCCGGCCGGGTCCAGACCGATGGGGTTGTTGGGCAGCACCAGGCGCAGCACCTTGGTACCGGGGGCGGTTGCTGTGGCGGCCCTGGCAGCGCTGGTGGGCCGGGTGGGGATGGTTGGGCTGGCGGGGCCGGGCGCCTGCGCCGCGGCGGGTGCGGCCGCAGGGGCCGCAGCGCCGGCCAGCGCCGCGCCGATGGCACGCAGCGCCCGCCGGCGGGTGGGCGATGTGCTCATCGCGCGCGCCCGCAGGCCCGGGGCCGAGGCCCCAGTCGGCGGCCCCGCTGCGCGCGTAGTGACGCGGTCGGTGCGTTCCGAAGAGCCATCAGCATGACCAAGCCATTTGCAGTCCAGGGTAATCTGCGTGCGCAACATCGAGCCAGGAACGGGAATTCCGACCGTGTCCCACCGCATGGTGCAAGTCCGCAGCGCGCACAGAGATGATAAGCAAGCCGCCGATGAATTGCGTCATCGCCGCATCGTTGCGGAAGTTCATGACCGCCAGCAAGTCGAATTCGGCCTCGTCCTTCAATGCGCCCTGCCAGCAGGCTGCGAGGGCATCGCGGCGATGCAGTCTGCAACTCATCGACACAGGCGATACGGCCCGCGGTCAAGGTGCAGATGGTCGGCGTGCGCGGCGTTGTAGTCGGGCCCGAAGACGCCGTCGAAGAAGCCGCAGGCCTGGTCGTGGATGCTGCGCAGGAAGGCCGCGCGTTCATCGTCGCCGCGCCAGTGCGAAGCGACCGTGATGCGCCGTCCGTCTTCCAGCACGAAGCCGGCCACATCCAAGGCGTCGGCCGTGGCGTGCTGACTGCGCCGCCCGCCTTCGCGCCCGTAGACGTTGCGGCAGGCGAAGCTGCCGTAATGTTCGATGCGGCGCACGGTGCTGCCCAGCATCGACTTCGCCGCAGGCTGCAGCGCATGGCGTTCCCACAGCGCCAGCGACACCGCCGCCGGGCACGACAAGGTGAAAGGCTCGCCCACTTGCACCGAAGTGCGGGTGATGCGCACGGCGTTCTCGAAGCCACAAGCCGGTCCCGCGGCGCGGTCTGCGACCGGCTCGAATCGCATCGACGTCTGTTCGAGTGCGGCCAGGCAAAGCGCTGGCGCGGCATCCAGGCGCGCCAGCTTGTGGCGGGTCAGCCAGCCGGGCGATTCATCGATGCGCAGCGGCGCCCAAGGGTTGTGTCGGTCCGGCAGTTGCCACTGCCGTCCGTGGGTCAGCACCGCGGCCAGGACCGCCAGCAGGGCGAGCCAGACCAGCAGCTTGAAGAACGATGTCGACTTCGGCGCCACCGTCAGCCGCCTGTGCTGCTGGCCGACGACGGCCTGCCGATTGCGAAGCGCCCGCCGCTGGCGTCGAGCCCGGCAGACCAGGCCACTGCGTTATGGTCGCCACTGAATCCACGCACGCAAGCACGACCACCGCGATGAACCCCTACACCGCCTTTGCAACGGCTGCGATGGTGCTGTTGACCATGGTCCCGCTGTCGCACAGCAAGGTCTGGTGGGTGCGCGCGCTGGACTTTCCACGCCTGCAACTGTTCGCGATGACCACGGCCTTGCTTGCGGTGGACGTTTTCGTGGCGTTCGGCAATGGGTGGGCGGCGTGGTCGGTGCCCGCGGCTGCGGCCGGCTGTCTTGTGTATCACGCGTGGTGGATCACGCCCTACACGCGATTGTTCCCGCTGGAAGTGAAAAGCGCGGCGGCAGCAGACGGTGGCGACGTGCTGCGGGTGATGGTGTCCAACGTGCTGATGTCCAACCGCAACACCCAGGCCCTGCTGGACCTGGTGGCCACGCACCGGCCGCATGTGCTGGTGACGCTGGAGTCGGACGACCGGTGGCAGCAGCAGCTCGACACATTGAAGGCGGACTACCCCTTCACCATCCAATGTGCGCAAGACAACCAATATGGCATGCATGTGTATGCCCGCTTGCCGCTGGAAGATGGCCGTGTGGATTTTCTTGTCGAGGACGATGTGCCGTCGATGCAGGCACGCATTCGCATGCCCAGTGGACAGGTCGTGCAGGCGCACTTCGTGCACCCCGCGCCACCATCGCCGACGGAAAACGACGCATCCACCGAGCGCGACGCCGAACTGTTGATGGTGGCCCGTCGGGTGGCTGACGCAACCGTGCCGGTGATCGTCACCGGAGACCTCAACGACGTGGCGTGGTCGCGCACCACACGCCGGTTTCGCAAATTGAGCCATTTGCTGGACCCACGCGTCGGTCGCGGCATGTTCAACACCTTCCATGCCGGGCACTGGTTCTTGCGCTGGCCACTGGACCACATCTTCCACAGCGACCACTTCACCTTGCGCAGCATCAGCCGCTTGCCGTCGATCGGATCGGACCACTTTCCGTTGCTGACCGAACTGATGCTGACTCCGAACCGCAAGAGCGAGCAGCATGCGCTGGGCGAAGACGCTTGACCAACGGTCACGCGATTGTGTTGCGGTCGATTCAGCTCTTCGTTTCGACTCGGGAACCGTCGATCGGCGCTGCATTGACCGACTCTGGTGGCCGGACATCTGAACTGTCTGCAACAGCCATGCCGCTGAATCGCGAAGAACTCGACCACGCCTGCGCCTCGACGCTGGCGCACTACGACCAGCACGCCGAAGCCTATTGGCAAGGCACCCGTGACCACGATGTCAGCCCAGCGGCTGCGTCGTCTGGGAGCAGAACCTGCTGGCACTGGACCTGCCGACAGCCGAGTTCGACGGCGTGTTCGCCAACGCCGTGCTCTTTCATGTGCCGAGCGGCGAGCTGCCGCGCGTACTGCTTGCCTTGCATGCAACGCTGAAGTCGGGTGGTGTCCTGTTCAGTTCCAACCCGCGGGCCAGGGGCAAGAGGGTTGGCAAGGCGAGCGCTTCGGCGCCTTTCACGCCAGACGGTGATGTCCGGTTTCAACAGGAAAACATCGTCCAGGCCGCGCGTTGCCAAGTGCCGGGGCGCCGGCCGGCAGCGAGGCGAGTTGGGCCAGTGCCTCGGCCGAATTGGGGCCATCGGGCGGCGGGTTGTACAGGTAGCGCCGGCCGAGGCGCGTAAATCTGGCCCCTCAAGGAGCCGGCCATGGGTTTTCCCGCCAGCGATGTGGTGCCCTTCACCCAGGCTCGTGCCAACCTGTCGGAGTTGGCCGAACGGGCCAAGGCCGGCGCCGAGAAGATCATCACCAAGAACGGCGAAAGCTGCGTCGCCCTGTCAGACGCCGACCGCCTGGACCAGCCCATTGGCTCATCGTGCTCGGACAAAACGCGCTCAGACAGCGCACGCCGGCACAGGGACCGGTGGGCCACCGCCACTCTAGAATCCGCGCCTCCCAAAGCGCCGTTGCCGCCCCTGCCGCCCCTCGCGATCGCGTCCCGCCGGCCAGCACACCGTCTGATGCCCCACCCGGCCACACGCACCATCGTCTTCAGTCATGCCAACGGCTTTCCGGCCGGCACCTACCGCGTGTTGTTCGATGCCTGGCGGGCCGCCGGCTGGCGGGTGCTGGCCCTCGACAGGTTCGGCCACGACCCAGCGCACCCGGTCACCAGCAACTGGCCGCACCTGCGCAATGAACTGCTGGACTTCATCACCGCCCACGCGCCCCGCCAGCAGGTGCATCTGGTGGGGCATTCGCTCGGCGGCTACCTGAGCCTGCTGGCCGCCTGTCGACGACCCGCAGCCGTGGCCAGCACGGTATTGCTGGACAGCCCCGTGCTGACGGGCTGGAAGGCGCACAGCGTGCAGGTGATGAAGCTGACCGGGCTGATCCAGCGCGTGACGCCGGGCCGGGTGTCGAAGCGGCGCCGCTGGCAGTGGTCCAGTGCCGAAGCGGCCCATGCCCACTTTGCAGCCAAGCATGCCTTTGCGCGCTGGGACCCGCGCGTGCTGCACGACTACATCGCCGCCGGCACCGAGCCCGACCCCGTCGCCCGCGCCGAGCCGGCCACGCCCGAAGCCGTGCGCCTGGCCTTCCGGCGCGAGGTCGAGACCCGCATCTACGACACCCTGCCGCACCATCTGGGGCGGCTGCTGCAGCGCCGGCCACCACACGCACCGGTCAGCTTCATCGCCGGCACGCAGTCGGTGGAAGTGCGGCAGGTGGGCCTGGCGGCCACGCGCGCGCTGGTGCATGAAAGGCTGGACTGGATCGAGGGGTCGCACCTCTACCCGATGGAAAAGCCCGAGGAAACGGCAGCGATGGTGCTGCGGCGGCTGGACCAGCCTCAGCCTCAGCCGACCGTGCCGAAGCGCCATTCGTAGCCTTCGGTGCCGCGCAGCAGGCGCACGCCGCGCGCCGTGGTGCGGCAGTGCCAGGTCTGCGTGCTGCCCGGCTGCAACTGCCGCAGCGCCTGCGGCTGCAGCACCGCCAGACACACACCACCGGCGTCGCGCACAGACATATAGCGAATGCAGTGCAGGCCGCGCGCCATGGACTGCCCGGCCAGGCGCTGGGTGGGCGCGTAGTCGCTGTCGTGCATCCACAAGGCCTGAGCGGCCGACCAGGGCGCGGCGCACAGGTCGATGCCCTGGCCGTCCACCCGGGCGCAGAAGAAGCTGTGCTCGGTCAACAGTTCGGCGCCCGCCAGGCCGGCGCTGTCGGTGATGAAGCGCCAGCGCCAGTAAGCGACCTCGGCGCAGGCGGTGCGCAGGCTCTCGGCGCCGTACCAGACACCCAGGGCCCCCGGCCGCCGGAAGCGGCTGCCGTGCCGCGGCCGGTAGCGGAAGGGCGCTGCCAGCAAATAGTGCTGGCCTTCGGTGCCGGGCGGCAGGCGCGGCTTGCTGCGCTCCAGAATCTGTTCCAGCACGGCCTGCTCGGCCAGCGTGTCCACCAGCCGCATGGTGGCGACGACATGCTGGGCCTCGACGCCGCGCCAGGCGTTGGCCTGCAGCGGTCCTGCGCTGTCGAACCAGGCCTCGGGCCAGTCTGGCGGGGCAGCGATTTCCGGCATGCCTTCCGCCGGGCCGTCCGTCATGCCGCCCGTCATACCGGCCGCCACCCCGGCCGCGCTCAGGCCGGTGCGCGCAGACCGTCCAGGTAGCTGAGCGTGCCGACCAGGCCCTCGGCCGTCTGCACCAGTTCGCGCGGCACGCCGCCCAGCGCGTGGTTGGCGCTGCCCATCCAGGCCCTGCGCTTGCCGTCGTCGCCGCCCACCAGGGCGTCCAACGAGCGGAATACACGCACCAGCAAGGCCGCCAGTTCACCTTCCTTGGACGCCGGGGCCAGCGGTCGGTCGCCACGCAGCAGCCGCGACACCGTGGGTTCGCTGACGCCGATCACACGCGCCAGCGCCGCGCCCGACAAGCCCAGCAATGCGGCCGCACGGGCAGTGGCCTTGGCCAGCACCAAGCCGGTGTCCACCGCAGGGGCTGCGCTGTGAAGAGACTGGAGGATGGCGTTCATGCGAAAGAATTTTGCCATTGGACCGAATAAATGTCCATCCGGACCGCTCACGCCGACTTCAGGATTGCCAGGCCCTTCAAGTACTCGCCTTCCGGAAACACCAGCGTCGTCGGATGGTCGGCCGCGCCTTCCAGCCGCTGCAGGATGGCGCCATCGACGCCCGCGTCGTGCGCCGCCCCGGCAACGATCTTGTGGAACAGGTCGGCGCTGATGCCGCCGCTGCAACTGAAGCTCAGCAGCAGCCCGCCCGGGGCCAGCAGCATCAGCGCCAGGCGGTTGATGTCCTTGTAGGCCCGCGCGGCGCGTTCGGCATGGGCCGCTGTGGGCGCGAACTTGGGCGGGTCCAGCACGATGGCATCGAACTGCGCTCCGGCTTGCAATTGCGCCCGCAGGAAGGCGTTGACGTCGGCGTCGTGCACGGCGCTGCGCGCCAAGTCGAAGCCGTTCAGCGCCACATTGGCCTGCAATTGCGCCAGCGCCGGAGCCGATGAATCGACGCTGTCCACCTGCGCCGCCCCGCCGGCCAGTGCCGCCACCGTGAAGCCGCCCGTGTAGCAATAGCCGTTCAGCACCCGCTGCAGGCCGAACTGCCGCACCCAGCGGCTGAAAAGGGCGCGGTTGTCGCGCTGGTCCAGGTAGTAGCCGGTCTTGTGGCCCAGGGCCAGGTCCAGCCCCAGCTGCCAGCCGTGTTCGGTCAGGGTCAGCGCGGTGGGCGAGGGGTGGGTGGTGGGTTCGGGCCCAGGCCCAGGCCCGCGCCAGGGCTCGGTCCTGAGTCCAGGCCCGGCTGCCGCCGGCCCGCCACGCCACCAGCCGCTGCGCGCCGCCAGGCCTTCGCGCTGCCGGGCGCTGGTGTCCGACCGCTCGTACAGCCGCGTGCAGCCGGTGTGGCGCAGCAGCGCGTCGGCCAGGTCCTCGCGCCAGCGTTCGGCACCGGCGGACAGCACCTGGGCGCACAGCGTGTCGGCGTAGCGGTCGACGATCAGCCCGGGCAGGCCATCGGCCTCACCGTGCACCAGTCGCACGCCGTTGCTGGCGGCCGGAAAGATGCCCAGGCGCGCGCGCAGCGCCACGGCGCGGGCGACACGGGTGTCGAAGAAGGCCGGGGCGATGCGTTCGGCCTCGTCGAAAGCCCAGGCGCGCACGCGGATCAGGCTCTCGGGGCTGTACGCGCCCCAGGCCAGAAAGCGGCCGTCGGCGGCTTCGACCCTCACCGTCTCGCCCGCGTCGGCGCGGCCGCGCGCGATGCTGCCTTCGAACACCCAAGGGTGGCGGCGCTGCAGCGAGCGCTCCTTGCCCTCGCGAAGGCGGATGGACTTCACGGCGTGGCGGCCATCTGCTCGCGCCAGCGCATGGCGTTGTGGACGCGGGCGCGCGTGCTGGGGTGGGTGTAGAAGATGAACTCCTCGACCGCCCCGGGCTCGGGCTTGCGGTACTCGGTCAGCTTCAGCATCACCTCGGCCATGCCGTGCGGTTCACGCGACAGGTTCAGGCCCCACAGGTCGGCCTCGACCTCCTGAATGCGGGTGATGCTGTTCAGCACCGGCGTCGCCAGCAGCAGGTAAGTGCTGAACACGGCCGCCAGCAGCGGCAGGCTCGCGACGTCGGCCACGCCTGGCGTGCCGTTCGTGCCGTTCGTGCCGTTGTTCGTGCCATTCCCCAGCCGCCAGCGCTTGCCCCAGCGGGCCAGCAGCAGCCGCATCGCCCACTGCGTGAACAGGAAGCCGAAGGCGAAGACCACGCCCAGCATCACCAGCGTCTTCGGGATGTGGTTCATCGCGTAATGGCCGATCTCGTGGCCCATCACGGCGCGGATCTCGGCCTCGCTGCTGCGTTCCAGCAGGTTGTCGTTCAGGCGCACGGCCGCGGTGCCGAACAGGCCGCTGACATTGGCACTGACGCGGGTGGTCTGGCGACTGGCATCGAAGACATAGACGTTGTCCACCGGCACGCCGTTGGCGCGCGCCATCGCCAGCACCGCCGTCTTCACCGGCCCCTCGGGCACCGGGCGGTAGGTGTTGAACAGCGGCTCGATGAACACCGGCGCCACGGCGATGCCCAGCGCCAGGAGAGCCATCGCGACCGCGGTGGCCCAGCCCCACCAATGGGCGCCGACACGCCTCAATACCGCGTACAGCAGCGCCACCACCAGCAGGCCCGCGACCATCGACACCGCCAAGCCGACCAGTTGCTCGCCCATCCAGGCGCCAAAACTTTGCGTCGCCATGCCGTAGGCGTGTTCACGCACGAAACCTTCGTAGATGCCCAGCGGCAATGTCAATACCCAGCCGACGGCGACATAGCAGGCGCCGTAGAAACCGTCGCGCAACGGCGCCCAGCGCAGCCTGCGGTGGGCCCAGTCCCGCAGCGCCGTCGAAGGCCGCGTGGCCAGCAGCAGCAGCGCCACGGCCAGCCCGGCCAGCCAGTTCCAGCCGCGCAGCCAGTACCCGCCTTCGTAGTAGGCATTGCTGCGCGCCACCGCCGCGGGGCTGAGGCGGTCGAGGTAGGCCTGCGTCGCAGCCTGGGCGTCCAGCGGCAATGCCTCACGCCAGGCGTCGTCGACGGCGCGGATGGGCGGCGGCGCGCCGGCGGCGCTGGCTGCGGCGTGCGCGCTGCCGCCCAGCGGCGAGAGGGCAGTGAAGGTGAAGACCGTGACGATCTGGACCACGGCCAGCAGCCAAGCCAGCAGAGGCAGCAGCCGCAGGGTTACGGACCGGCAGTCAGGCAGGCGCTCAGACAGGCGGTCAGACCGGCGCTCAGGCAGGCAGGCGAGGCAGAGCAAGGATCGCATCAGGGCATTTCGCAGTGGTGGGGTCGACGGCGCCGGGGGCGGCGCGGCGGCCGCAGGCATCGGCTGGACCCAAGGAGGCACCGGCCGCCAGGAGCGCGCCGCCACGGGATCACCTTGGATGACACCGAAGGGCACCGGATCACTCCGGTTTGCGCCGCGCCCGCGGGTGTGCCGCATCGTAGGCCTTGGCCAGGTGTTGGAAGTCCAGGCGCGTGTAGACCTGGGTGCTGCTGATGCTGGCGTGGCCCAGCAGCTCCTGCACGGCGCGCAGGTCGCTGCTGCTCTGCAGCAGGTGGCTGGCATAGCTGTGGCGCAGCATGTGCGGGTGCACGGCCGCGGGCACGCCGGCCTGCAGGGCCTGGGCCTTCAGGCGCGTGCGCAATTGGTCGTCAGACAAGCGCGTGCCGCGCCGGCTGATGAACAGCGCCGGCTCGTCGGGGCGCCCCGGCTGCAGCAGTGCGCCGCGCAGCGCCAGCCAGGCCCGCAGCGCCAGCAGCGCCGCACTGCCCACCGGCACACTGCGGCGCTTGCTGCCCTTGCCGGTGACGTGGGCGGTGGCGTCCATCAGGTCGACCCAGCCGTGCGCGGCACCCTTGGCCCCACCCGGGCCACCCAGGCCACCCGGGCCACTCGGGCCGCTGGCGGCGACATCCAGGCCCGTCAGTTCGCCCACGCGCAGGCCGCAGCCGTACAGCAATTCGACGATGGCGTGGTCGCGCGCGCGCAGCACCGGGTCGTCGCCGCCGCCGGCGTGTTCGGCCAGGGCCACGGCCTGGTCCACCGACAGCGCCTTGGGCAGCGGCTTGGGCGCGCGCGGGG
>JBBSCX010000127.1:0-9150 GCA_038249905.1 Burkholderiales bacterium | reverse complement strand
TTCAGCGCATTCGACAGCAGGTTCAGCAGCACCTGCTTAAGCCGCAGCCTGTCGGCCAGCACCACACAGTCCGCCGGCACCGCCACCGCCAGGCTCAGGCCCTGCTGCGCCGCCAGCGGCTGCACCAGCAGTTGCGCGTCGTGCACCAGGGCGGCCAGCGACAGGGGCTCCAGCGACAGCGAGATGCGCCCGGCTTCGACCTGCGCCAGGTCCAGCACCTCGTTGATCAGCTCCAGCAGGTGGCGCCCGCCGCGCAGGATCTCTCGCACCTGCGCCTGGGCGCGAGGCGGCAGGCTGGTGTCCAGTTCCAGCAATTGCGAGAAGCCGAGGATGGCGTTCATGGGCGTGCGCAGCTCGTGGCTCATGCTGGACAGGAAGTCGCTCTTGGCGCGGCTGGCCTGCTGGGCGGCGTCGCGCGCCTCGACCAGTTCCTGCGTGCGTTGCTGCACCAGGTGTTCCAGCTCGTCGGCGTGCCGCGCCAGCTGCTGTTCGGCCTCCTTGCGCTGGGTGATGTCGTGCACGGTGCCCAGCATCGTCACCGGCAGGCCGCTGGCCGCATCGCGCAGCACTTCGGCACGGGCGTGCAGATGACGCAGTCCGCCGGCCGGGGTGTCGACCCGGTACTCGATGTCGTAGGGCTTCACGCCGGCCAGCGCGTCACCGTGGGCGGCGATGATGGCGGCGCGGTCGTCGGGATGGATGAGACGCACGAAGCTCTCGAAGCTGACGACGAAGCTGGCCGGGTCGACGCCGAACAGGCGGTAGGTCTCATCGGACCAGTCGCTTTCGCCACTGGCGCTGTTCCAGCGCCAGCTGCCGACATGGGCCAGGCGCTGCGCCTGCAGCAGCACGGTCTCGCGCTCGATCAGCAGGGCTTCGGCGAATTTGCGCGCGGTGATGTCCATGTGCGTGCCGGCCACGCGCAGCGGCGCGCCGTCGGGCGCGCGCTGCACCACGGCACCGCGGTCGAGGATCCAGACCCAGTGCCCGGCGGCATGCCGAGCCCGGATCTCGGCCTCGAAATCGACGCCGTCGGGGGCGCAGATGACGTCGACGAACGCGCGCTGCAACTGCGGCATGTCCTCGGGGTGGACCCAGGCGTGCCACTGTTCGATGGTCGGCGCCGGGCCGGCGGCGTCGCGGCCCAGCATCGTCATCCAGCGTTCGTTGATGACGAGTTCGCTGGTCGTCACATTCCAGTCCCACAAGCCCAGGTCGCCACCGCGCAGGGCCAGGCGCAGGCGCTGTTCGCTGGCGCGAAGCTCGTCCCCGGGCGTGAAGGGCGAGCCGGCGGCGTCTGGGGGTGTCATGGCTGTGGCGTCATGGCTGTGGCGTCATGGCTGTGAAATCAGCGCGGCGGCGGCGGCAGCGCGGCCGGCCGCGCCAGATCGTCCAGGCTGAGGCCCTGCTGGCGCAGCAAGGCCTCCAGCGCCGGCTGCAAGGCACCCAGGCGTTCGGCCACGGCCTCGCGCACGGTGTCGACGAAGACCTGGGTCTGTCGCTCGATCTCGATGTTCAGCCGCGCGCCCTGCAATTTCTCGGCGAAGGTGGTCAGGCGCAATGTCTCGGGGATCAGCCAGACCTCGAACCAGCCGCTGCCGTCGGCGTCGCGTCGTGCTTCGGCCACCGTCAGGCTGGCGCCGTTGACAGCGATGTAGCCCTTGGCGAAGACATAACGCATCCACGGCGCAGGCAGCGCGATGCGCAGCACGCGGTTGTTTTCGGGCGTGCGCACTTCGGCCACGGTGCCCATCACGTCGACATGGCCCGACAGAGGGTGGCCGCCGATCTCGGCACCGTCGCGCGCCGCGCGCTCGACGTTGATGGCGCTGCCTGCGCAAAGCGTGCCCAATGTGGTCAGCGCCAGGCTCTGCTGCATGACGTCGAAGTCGGCGGCGGTCGCGCAGGACGGGTCTGCCGGGCTGTGCGGGCGGCCCGGGTCACGCCCGTGAAGCGCCGTCACCGTCAGGCAGGTGCCGTCGACCGAGACGCTGGCACCCAGCGCCAAGCCGGCGCCGAAGCCGGACGGAAACGCCAGCCGGAAGGACCGCAGGCCCGGACGGTCGATGAGCGCGTCGACGCGCGCGATGCCTTGCACGATGCCAGTGAACATGCCGTTCAGCTTAGCAGTCGGACCAATTCCTGGGCGAGGTGCCGGCTACGATGCCTGCATGACCACGATCTCCACTGCGCGACCCCATCTGGCTTGCGCCACCCATTCTTCCCTGCCTTCTTCCCTGCCTTCTTCCCTGCCCCCGCTGCACCTGCCCGGCCCCGCCCGTGTGCCGGGCGTGCGCCTGCTGCACGCACCCGGCCCCACCCGGGTGCCCGACGCGGTATTGCATGCCATGGCCCACCAGCCCACCGACCTGGCCGACCCGCGCGTGATGCAGCTCATCAGCGACTGCGAAAGCGGCATGCGGCGGTTGCTGCGCACAAGGCGCGCCGAGGTGCTGTTCTTCGCCGCCAACGGCCACGGCGGCTGGGAAACGGTGATCGTCAACCTGGTGGCGCCGGGCAGCCCGGTGCTGATCCCCGGCACGGGACACTTCTCTGACAGCTGGGCGGCGCAGGTCGAGGCCCTGGGCGGCGTCGCATTGCGCACGCCCTGCGGCGAAGGCCTGCCGCTGGACTGCGCGGCGCTGGAACAGGCCTTGCGCGACGACCGCGGGCACACCATCGGCAGCGTCTTCGTGGTGCACACCGACACCGCCAGCGGCACCACCTGCGACCTGGCCGCCGTGCGCCGTGCCATCGACGCCGCCGGCCACCCGGCGCTGCTGGTGGTCGACATCGTGGCCTCGCTGGCGGCCGCGCCCTTCGACATGGACGCCCTGGGCATCAACGTGGCCATGGGCGCGTCGCAGAAGGGCCTGATGCTGCCGCCGGGCATGGCCTTCGTGGCGGTGGACGAACGCGGCTTCGCCGCCGCCGCGGCCAACCCGGCCAAACGCTACTACTGGGACTGGACGCTGCGCCACAGCGAAGAGCCATGGCGCAAGTTCTGCGGCACGCCCACGCTGGCCCATCTGGCGGGGCTGGAGACGGCGCTGGCGCTGATCGAGGCCGAGGGCCTGGCGAAGGTGCACGCCCGCCACCGCCGCCTGGCGGCCGCCGTGCAGGCTGCGGTCGAGGCCTGGGGCACCGCCGGCGCGCTGAAACTGCACAGCCGCGTGCCAGCGGCGCGCAGCGTGTCGGTGACGCCGATCGAAGTCGCGCCCGGGCACGACCCCGACCTGCTGCGCGCGGTGGCGCGAGAACGCTTCCAGGTCTCGGTCGCCGGTGGTCTGGGCCCGCTGGCCGGGCGCGCCTTTCGCATCGGCCACCTGGGCGATGTGAACGAGGCCATGTTGCTGGGCTGCATCGCCGGTGTACAGGCCGCGATGCAGGTGCTGGCCATCCCGCATGGCCGCGACGGCGTGGCGGCGGCGGTGGACAGCCTGGTGCAGGGCACCACCGCCGGCTGCTGACGCCCGCGGCTGACAGACACGATATTGACTGGCAGAGCGCATGGCCGAGCCCTTCAAATTGCTGCTCGACGCGCGCCGCGTGCAGGCTGCGGCCGCGGCGCTGCAGGCCGCCGACCAGGCAAAGCACAACGGCTTCGACGCCGCACGCTTCACCGCGCTGGCCTCGCTGGGCCTGGACGCGCTGGAATTCAAGGCCCGCGCAATGCACATCGCCAAGGCGCTGGAGGCCACATTGCCGGCCGGCTTCGACGCCGCCGCAGCGCTGATCGAGGCCGCGCTGGCGCCACCGCTGCCCGGCGACGCGCTGAATTACGGCCACACCGCGCCGGCGGGTCTGCACGGCTGGCTGGTGTGGCCGCTGGGCGAATTCGCGGTGCGCCGCGGCATGGCGACGCCGCAGCGTGCGCTGGCCCTGCTGCATGCGCTGACGCAGCGCTTCAGCGCCGAGTACGCGATCCGCCCCTTCATCGTCGAACACCCGGCATTGACGTTCGACACGCTGGCGCAATGGGTGCACGACCCGAGCCCGCATGTGCGCCGCCTGGCCAGCGAAGGCAGCCGCCCGCGCCTGCCCTGGGGCCTGCGCCTGCAGGCGCTGGTCGCCGACCCCGCGCCCACGTTGCCACTGCTGGCCGCGCTGCAGGACGACCCCAGCGAAACCGTGCGCCGCAGCGTCGCCAACCACCTGAACGACATCGCCAAGGACCATCCGGGCCGGGTCGCCGACTGGCTGGCGCTGTACCTGCCTGGCGCCAATGCCGAACGCCGCGCGCTGCTGCGCCATGCCAGCCGCAGCCTGATCAAGCAGGGCGATGCCCGTGTATTGCAGGCCTGGGGCCTGGGCCGACCCTGGCGCGGCAGCACGGCATTGACGCTGTCGCCGCAGCGCGTGGACCTGGGCGGGCATGTCGAGCTGACGCTGGAACTGTGCGCCAGCGGGGGTGCGGCGCAGGACCTGGTGGTCGACTACGCGGTGCACCACGTCAAGGCCAACGGCCGTCTGGCGCCCAAGGTCTTCAAGGGCTGGACGCTGCGTCTGGCGCCGGGACAGACGTGCCGCCTTGCCAAGCGCCATGCACTGCGGCCCATCACCACGCGCCGCTATCACGCCGGCGAACACGGGCTGGACGTGCGCATCAACGGCGTGGTGGTGGCCGAGGGGCGCTTCATGTTGCACCTGCCGGACGTGCAGCACCCGCAACCGCAGCACCTGCCGCTCCTTTCGCATCCGTCGCACGGTGCCGCCGATGTCTGAACCAGCCTGCCCTGCGCCCTGGTTTGTCGACGCCGACATCACGCGGGCGCACACCCCCGACAAGCGGCTGTACACCGACCCGGCGGTGTTCGAGGCCAGTGCCGAAGCGGTGTTCGCTCGCAGTTGGCAGTGGCTGGGGCCGACCTCCGCCCTGCCCGCCGCAGGCCACGTCGCGCCCCGGGCCTGGCTGCCCGGCTGGCGCGAAGAACCGCTGCTGCTGGCCCGCGACGAGGCCGGCGCACTGCGCTGCCTGTCCAATGTCTGCACGCACCGCGGCAAGATCCTGGTCGAGGCGCCAGGGCCGATGGCGCAGATCCGCTGCGGCTACCACTCGCGGCGCTTCGACCTCGACGGCCGGCTGCGCTTCATGCCCGGCTTCGAGGGCGTGTGCGACTTCCCGGCCGCCAGCGACCACCTGCCGCAGTATCCGCTGGGTGATTTCGCGGGTCAGGTCTTCGTCGCCCTGGGCCCGACCCCGCCGCTGGCCGAGGTGGTGGCGCCCATCGCGCAGCGGCTGAACCGGCTGGGGCTGGAGATGCGCCGCTGGACCCACGACGCCGCCGCCGACCGCGAATTCACCTTCGACGCGCACTGGGCGCTGTATGTCGAGAACTACCTCGAAGGCCTGCACATCCCTTTTGTTCACCCGGGGCTGAGCGCCACGCTGGACACCGCCGACTACCGCTACGAACAATATCCGCACGCCACGCTGCAACTGGCGCTGGCGCGTGAGGGCGAGGCCGCCTTCACGCCGCCGCCGGGCAGCCCCGAACACGGCCTGCGCGTGGCCGCCTGTTACTGGTGGCTGTGGCCCAACCTGATGCTGAACGTCTACCCCTGGGGCCTGTCGCTGAACCTGGTGCTGCCGCTGGCGCCGTCACGCACACGGGTGCTGTTCCGCGCCTTCGTCAACCCAGATGCCGACCCCGCGCTGCGCGCCCTGGGCGCCGGCGGCGCGCTGGACCCGGTGGAGATCGAGGACGAGGCGGTCGTGCTGTCGGTGCAGCAAGGCATCCGCGCCCGCGCCTACCGGCGCGGCCGCTATGCGCCGCAGCACGAGGCGGGGGTGCACCACTTCCACCGACTGCTGATGGCCGCGCTGGCGGGGCACCTGCCGGCCGAGCGATGACCGCTGCGACAGCCAGCTGCCGCGTGCAGCCGGTGCACGCCGCGCCGCAACTGCAGATCGACCTGCTGCTGTGCGATGGCGATGTGGCGACCCCGCGGCCGCTGGCATGCACCTTCACCGCCAGCCTGAACCGCCGTCTGGACGGACCCGGTTTTGGCGGCGACTTGCTGACCCGCGCCGGCTGGCATGTGCTGGCCTTCAAGAGCACTGCCGACGACTGGTTCCAGTCCATCGACGAAGCAGCCCTGGCGGCGGTGGATGCCGCGCTGGCACCGCTGGCGCTGACGCTGACGCTGCGGGCATCCTACGGCTCGTCGATGGGCGGCCATGCCGCCATCGTGTTCGCGCGGCGGCTGGGCTGCACGCGGGTGCTGGCGCTGTCGCCGCAGTTCTGCATCGACGACCCGGCCGACCGGCGCTGGGCCGCGCGTGCCGCGTCCATCCGTTGGCGCTGGCGCATCACGCCCGACAGCCTGCCAGCCGGAGCCCAATGCATCGTCGTGCACGACAACCGCAGCGTCGATGCCTGGCATGTGCGCCAGTTGCAGACCACGCTGGGCATCGACCGCGTGATGCCGCTGCCGGTGCGGCATGCGGGCCACCCGGTGTCGCATGCGCTGACGGAAGCCGGGCTGATCCGGCAACTGGCGCTGGACGTGCTGACCACCGGCACGGTGCCGCATATCGACCTGCGGCCGCAGCGCTGGCGCTCAGCGGCATACCTCGGCGGCCTGGCCGAGCGGCTGGCGTCGCACCGTCGCACCGCTGTGGCGCTGCGTATGCTGGCATTGGGCCTGCAGCGCGCCCCGGCCCATATCCACGGCCCGCTGCTGCGCCAGCGCAGTGCCCTGTTGTCGGCCGCCGGCCGGCACGACGAGGCGGCCGCCGACGCCGCAGCCGGTGTCGCGGCCTGGCTCGGCGACCCCGGCATGCTGGCCCACCAGTCGCAGATGCTGGCCGCCGGCGGGCGCCTGGACGAGGCCCTGACCGCCATCGATGCCGCCATCACCATCGACCCGATGCTGCCTGCGTACCACCTGGACCGGCTGGGACTGCTGCTGCGGCTGCGGCGCTGGCGAGCGCTGCGGCACTCGCTGCGTCAGGCGCTGGCGCTGACTGGCCCGGTTAGGCACCCCGGCCGGCTGTGGCATTCGCAGCACCTGCGGCAACTGCTGCGCCAGTGGTGGCGCGGATGAGCTCGAAGGCCGCCTGCCGATCGACGGGCCGGCTCAGCGCAGGCCGAGGAAGCCAAGGATGAGCAGGATGATGACGACGGCGCCGACAAGCCAGACGATTCGGTTCATGGTTGGTTTCCTGATCCGCGCTGAAGCGGTGACAAAGTGGAGGCTGGGCTGTGCGTGCTTGGCCGGTGCGAACCACTTTAGGCCGGTCAGGGCCGCGCATCGGTGCGTTGCCGAACACTGCCAGGTGGCGGCCGTGTCGTCGGCCGGCGGCCGTCAGCGCGGGCGCAGCGGTGGTGCAGGTCTGGCTGCGGGCGGCCGAGTCAGGATCTCGAAGGCTCGAACATCGCGCGCTACAGCGGTGGTCGCAGGCGCAGCTCGGGTTCGGCCAGCGGCTCGTAGGGGCCCAAGTCGGGCGCCGCGGTGGCGAGTTCTGCTTCCAGCGTCTCCACCGCCTGCACCGCGCGTTCCAGCGCCAGGCGTTGCGCCGGCGTCAGCACTGCCGCATAGGGGTCAAGACGGTTCTGGCGGCAGCCCAGCGGCGGCGTGTGCACCGCGGCGTCCAGCACCTCGCGCAGCGCCATGGTGTGGCCGCGCGCGCGCACGGCCTGCGTGTAGCCGGCCAGGTGGCTGCGCAGCGCGCGCAACTCGATGATCGAACGCACGTAAAGGTGTTCCTGCCACGCCCGCTTGACGCCCCGGTTGTCGGGCGCGAAGCGCTCGACCAGGTCTTCGCCCGTCCGCGTGCCGTAGGCGTGCGCCATGCGCAGGATGGTCTCGCGCGGCATATCCAGGTTCAGCTGGCCTTCGCCGGCCTTCAGCGCCATGCGGATGGTGCGGTTGCGCACCTGCGGCAGGCGGCCGGTGACGCGGTCGTTCCAGTCCTTCATCGTCAACACGATGCCGCCGGCCAGGCCCAGCAACCGGCCCGCCAGCGGCCGCGGACCGGTGCCCGGGTCTTCGGCGCCGGGCACGCTGCGCTGCCAGTTGTCGCCGCGGCCTTCCAGATGCGTCTTGGGCAGCCAGCGGTCCTGGTCTTCGAAGTTGCGCAGGCGGTTGTCGAGTTGCAGCGCAAAGGTGGGCCAGGGCGGGTGCGCGGCGTCGAACAGGTGGATGGGGAAGTTGGTGCACAGCCCGCCGTCCGACAACAGGCACTGGCGCAGCCTGCGCTGGCCGGCTTTGGTCTCGTAGTCGATGGCATACACCGGCACGCAGGCGAACAGCAGCGGAAAACACAGGCTCAGGCGCGCCGCCACCACGATGGGCAGGTCGCCGCCGGGCAGTTCCAACAGCGTGGCCATCAGGTGCTTTTGTGCGGGGTCCAGCGGCCGGGCAGGGTCGGGGTCGCTGGTGGACTGCGGCTGGTAGCCGGTGCAGTCGGCCCGCAACGCGTCCACCACGCTCTTCGGGAAGAAGCCTTCCCATGCCGTGGGGTCGAAAAACAGGCGCGTATTGACGTCGTCGAAGGGCAGACGCACCGGGCGGCCCTGGGTGACGTTGCTGGTGTACATCTGCAGTTCGATGCCGGGCTCGGGCGGCACGCGCCCGCCGGGCAGCGGCGCCGGGCCGGGCCGCCCGCCGCGCGGCGCCGACCACAGGTCGGCAAAGCTCAGCGGCGCGTCGTGCTCGCCGCGGCCGGCCGACAGCTGAATGCCGCGATGCAGCCACTGCACCAGGCCCTCGTCGCCAGGCTCGCCCATGCCGGTGCACAGGCCGTAGCCGTGGGCGGCCAGCGCGTGCAGGTCGCGCCAGAAGGCCCGCGCCGCCACCCACAGCGCCAGCGCCAACGCACCGACGGCCGCCAGCAACGCCCCCGAGGCCAGCAGCAAGATGGCGACCCCGCTGCGCCAGGATGGGGGGCCGAACTGCCACCCGTCCACCAACCATGCCAATCCCTGCGCCAGCCCCAACACCAGCGCCAGCCCCGCCGTGGCGGCCAGCAGCGCAGCCAGCAACACCAGCACACGGAACAACATGAACGGCGCGCCGAACAAGGCCAGCGCGTCCCTCAGGAAGCCCATCGGCCCGCGTGCAGATGCTCGGCCCGGTTGCCCCGGCAGCAGGCGCACGGCCTTCAGGAACAGATCGAACAGACGCTCCATCCCCACGCCGGGC
>JBBSCX010000126.1:0-9156 GCA_038249905.1 Burkholderiales bacterium | reverse complement strand
CCTACTACGGCTTCATGTGGGGCCACCCGGGCAAGAAATTGCTGTTCATGGGCTGCGAATTCGCCCAGGGCCGCGAGTGGAACCATGACGCCAGCCTGGACTGGCACCTGCTGGACATCCCCGAACACCGTGGCGTGCAGGCGCTGGTGCGCGACCTGAACCGGCTGCTGCAATCGCACCCCGCGCTGCACACGCAGGACTTCAGCGGCGCGGGTTTCGAGTGGATCGACCACGACGACGCGCGCCGCAGCGTGCTGATCTTCGTGCGTCGCGGCAGCGGCGGCGAATTGATGCTGGTGGTGTGCAACTTCGCGCCGATGGTGCACCACGGCCTGCGCCTGGGCGTGCCGGCGCCCGGCCGCTGGACCGAGCGGTTGAACACCGATTCGGACTATTACGGCGGCAGCAATGTCGGCACGCCTTTGGGCAGCGCCGCCAGCGAAGCCGTGCCCAGCCACGGCCGGCCGCAGTCGGTGGTGTTGAACTTGCCGCCGCTGGCGACGGTGTTCCTGGAATGGACGGCCTGAGCCGCGACGTGCCGGTGCCGGCGGGCGAGGCGGCGCCGGCGACCGTGCGATCGCAGCCCCAGGCTTGCGGCCCCACGGCGTCGACGGTGGCGGCGCGCCTGCCGGCGCCGCAGATCGAACGCGGGCGCCCGTGGCCGTTGGGCGCCACGGCCGTAAGCGGTGGCAAAAGCGGCGGCAATGGTGCTGGCGCCGGCGTCAACTTCGCCTTCTTCGCCGGCCACGCGACCGGGGTCGATCTGTGCCTGTTCGACGCCACCGGGCAGGTCGAACAGGCGCGGTTGCGGCTGCCCGGCCACAGCGGCGACGTCTGGCACGGCCATGTGCCCGGACTGGCGCCGGGGCAGGTGTACGGCGTGCGTGTGCACGGCCCCTGGCGGCCCGAGCGCGGCCACCGCCACAACCCGAACAAGCTGCTGCTCGACCCCTGGGCGCGCGAGATCGTCAGCCCGCCCGGCGGCTTCGACTGGAACGGCCCGCACTACGGCGCCGACCGCATCCACCCGCAGCACATGGACACGCGCGACAACGGTCGCGGTGCCTTCAAGGCCCGTGTCGTGGCCGACGCGCCCTTCGACTGGCAGGGCGACCGCGCGCCCTGCACGCCGCTGGCCGACAGCGTCTTCTACGAGATGCATGTGCGTGCCTTCAGCAAGCAAATGCCCGCGCTGCCCGAGCCGTTGCGCGGCACGTACGCCGGACTGGCGCATGCCGCCGCCACCGGCCACCTGCAGCGCCTGGGCATCACCGCCGTGTGCCTGCTGCCGGTGCAGCAGATCCTGAGCGAGGCGCGGCTGGCCGAAATGGGCCTGGTCAACCACTGGGGCTACAACACGCTGGGCTTCTTCTGCCCTGAACCGCGTTACGCGGCTGCCAGCCACAGCGGTCAAAGCACTGCACATCAAGCCACGAACGGCGCCGCCGTGCGCACCGAATTCAAGACCATGGTGCGCGCGCTGCACGCCGCCGGCATCGAGCTCATCCTCGATGTCGTCTACAACCACACGCCCGAGGGCGACGAACGGGGCCCCACGCTCAGCCTGCGCGGCCTGGACAACACCAGTGCCTACCGCCTGCCGGCCAGCCACCGCGACCGCTACGAGAACTGGAGCGGCTGCGGCAACACCGTCAACGTCCACCACCCGCGGCTGCTGCAACTGGTGCTGGACAGCCTGCGTCTGTGGGTGCACGAGTACCACGTCGACGGTTTCCGCTTCGACCTGGCCCCGGCGCTGGGCCGCAGCGAGACCTGGTTCGAACGCGAAGGCGCCTTCTTCAAGGCGGTCCACCAGGACCCGGTGCTGCAGCGGGTGAAGATGATCGCCGAACCTTGGGACCTGGGCCCGGGCGGCTATCGGCTGGGCGACTTTCCGGCCGGCTGGCTGGAATGGAACGACCGCTACCGCGACACCATGCGCGCCTTCTGGCTGGGGGGGGACTGCACGCGCGGCGAGTTCGCGCTGCGCCAGGCGGGTTCGTCGGACATCTTCCAGCCGCGCCGCCGCGCGCCGCAGGACAGCGTCAACTACATCGTCTCGCACGACGGTTTCACGCTCGCCGACCTCGTCAGCTACGACCTGCGCCACAACGAGGCCAACGGCGAGAACAACCGCGACGGCCACGGCCACAACCTGAGCTGGAACTGCGGCTGGGAAGGCCCGACCACCGACCCCGCCGTGCTGGCGCTGCGCGGGCGGCTGCAGCGCGCGCTGCTGGCCACCCTGCTGCTGAGCCAGGGCACACCGATGCTGGCAGCCGGCGACGAGATGGGCCACAGCCAGGGCGGCAACAACAACCCCTACTGCCAGGACAACGCCATCACCTGGATCGACTGGGAAGGTGCCGACACGGTGCTGCGCGACTACACCGCGCGCCTGATCGCCCTGCGGCGCACCCTGCTGCCGCTGGGCACACACTGGTACACCGGCCTGGCCGACGCCCGCGGCCGCCCAGACCTGACCTGGCTGCGGCGCACCGGCGACGCCATGACCGCCGAGCACTGGGACAACCGCATGTCGCGCGTGCTGGGCGCCTACATCGGCGAGCCCGGGCACGAGGGTCCGCCATTGATGCTGCTGGTCAATGCCCGCGACATGGACGCCGACTTCACGCTGCCCGCAGGCCGCTGGGAGGTGCTGCTGGACAGTGCCGAACCCGACGGCACGGGGCGCTGGCCGGGCTCGGTCGCGGTCACCGTCGGCACGCAGCCGGGCGACAAGATCTATCCCCTGCGCGCGCGCAGTCTGGTGCTGCTGCGCGACGTGCTGGCGCCAGACTGATGGCCTGATTGCGCACCACCCCCACCGGCACCGCCCAAGGACACGACCATGCGCTTCCCCCGTGCCAGCGGCGTGCTGCTGCACCCCACGTGCCTGCCCGGCCCGCACGGCTCGGGCGACCTGGGCCGCGAGGCCTATCACTTCGTCGATTGGCTGGGCCGCGCCAGGCAGAGCCTGTGGCAGATCCTGCCATTGGCCGGCATCGGCCCGGGCAATTCGCCGTACATGAGCAACTCGGCCTTTGCCGGCAACCAGTTGCTGGTGGACCTGGCGGCACTGCAACGGCAGGGCTGGCTGGACAGCGACGACCTGGCACCGGTGCCAGGACTCGACGCGGCCCGTGTGGATTACGCCCAGGTGCACCCTTTTCGCATGTCGCGGCTGCAGAAGGCGGCACGGGCTTTCGCCGCCCGCGGCACGCCGGCGCAGCGGGACGACTTCGAGACCTTCCTGGCCGACCACGCCAGCTGGGTGCAGGACTACGCGCTGTTCATGTCGATCTGCGAGGCCTGCGACTGGCGCGACTGGTGCGACTGGGACCCGGCCCTGGCCGGGCGCGAACCCGCGGCGCTGGCTGCGGCGCGTCGCGCGCATGCCGAACGCATTCATTTCTGGCAGTTCGGCCAATGGCAGTTCTATCGCCAGTGGGCGGCGCTGAAGGCCTATGCCAATGCACGCGGGGTGCAGATCATCGGCGACACGCCGATCTTCATCGCCTACCTGAGCGCCGAGGTCTGGGCCAACCCACAACTGTTCGAACTCGATGCGGCCGGCAGGCCCACGGTGGTGGCCGGTGTGCCGCCCGACTTCTTCAGCGCCACCGGCCAGCGCTGGGGCAATCCGCTGTACCGATGGGAAGCGCACGCGAATGACGGCTACGCCTGGTGGGTGGAGCGGGTGCGCCGCACTTTCGAATTGGTGGACATCGTGCGCATCGACCATTTCCGCGGCTTTGCCGGCTACTGGGAGATCGCGGCCAGCGAACCCACGGCCGAGAAGGGCCAATGGCTGCCCGGCCCGGGCGAAGCATTGTTCAAGGCCATCAACAAGGCGCTGGGGCCGATGCCCATCATCGCCGAGGACCTGGGCGTGATCACGCCCGATGTGGATGCACTGCGCAAGAAGTTCTCGCTGCCGGGCATGTGTGTCCTGCAGTTCGCCTTTGCCGGCGACGCGTCCGACCGCTTCCTGCCGCACAACCACGAACCCGACATGGTTGTCTATACAGGCACCCACGACAACAACACCGTGGCCGGCTGGTGGGCTGCGGCCACCGACCACGAACGCCACATGGCGCGCGGCTATCTGAACACCGACGGTCACGACATGCCGTGGACATTGATCCGCGCCGCCATGATGAGCGTGGCCGACACGGCGGTGCACCCGCTGCAGGACGTGCTGGCGCTGCCCGGCAACTGCCGCATGAACTTTCCGGGCCAGGAGAGCGGCTGGTGGCGCTGGCGCTTCCAGTGGAACCAGCTGCAGCCCTGGCATGCGGAGCGGCTGGCCGAACTGTGCCGCTTGTACGGGCGAGCGCCGGCCGCCTGAGCGGCCGCTGCCAGCCTGTCGTGCCATCCGGCAGCCGCCTGTCGCGTCCCTGTCCCTGTTCCTGTTCCTTTCCCGTCCAACCGCACTGACCATGCCCGCCGATCCGATCGCACTCGGCCCGTCCCTTCCAGTCGCGGGCGACCCGCAGCTCAGCCTGGCCGAAGCCCGCGCCGTGATCGCGGCGACGCTGGTGCCCGTGGCTGGCGGCGACGAGCCGGTGCCGTTGCTGCAGGCACTGGGACGTGTGCTGGCGGCCGACGTGATCTCGCCCATCGCCGTGCCGGCGCACGACAACTCGGCGATGGACGGGTATGCCTTTGCCGGCAGCGCCCTGCGCGCCGAGGGTGACACGGTCCTGCGCAGCGTGGGCAGCACCGTCTATGCCGGCGCCCCCTGCGCTGAAAAGCTCGCGGGCAACGAGTGCGTGCGCATCATGACGGGCGCCGTGATGCCCGCCGGGCTGGACACCGTCGTGCCGCTGGAGCTGTGTCGCGTCGAGGGCGATCACGTGCACATCGCTGCCGGCGTGCTGCGCGCGGGCGACAACCACCGCCGCGCGGGCGAAGATCTGGCCCTGGGCCAGCCCGCACTGCGGACCGGGCGGGTGCTGCGGCCGGCCGATCTGGGCCTGGTGGCGTCGCTGGGCATCACCAGCGTCCGCGTGCGGCCGCGGCTGCGCGTGGCCGTGTTCTCCACCGGCGACGAACTGCGCATGCTGGGCCAGCCGCTGGACACCGGCTGCATCTACGACAGCAACCGCTACAGCCTGATGGCGGCCTTGCAGCGCCTGGGCGCCGAGGTCGTCGACCTGGGGCTGGTGCGCGACGAGCCGGCCGCATTGCAGGCCACGCTGGAAGCCGCCATCGCCCAGGCCGACGTGGTGCTGACGAGCGGCGGCGTCAGTGCCGGCGACGCCGACCACACCCGCGCGCTGCTGGCACGCATGGGCGAGGTGGCTTTCTGGAAGGTGGCGATGCGGCCCGGCCGGCCCTTCGCCTTCGGGCCGGTGGCTGCGGGCAGCCGCCGGTCGTGGCTGTTCGCATTGCCGGGCAACCCGGTGGCCGCGCTGGTGAGCTACTACGCCCTGGTGCGCGACGCCCTGCTGCAACTCGCCGGCGCCACGCCGGCACCGCTGCCCGTGCTGCAGGCACGCTGCGTCGAGGCCATCCGCAAGCGCCCCGGGCGCACCGAATTGCAGCGTGCGCGACTCGTGCAGGCGCCGGACGGCGGCTGGCAGGTGGTGCTGACCGGCGCGCAGGGCTCGGGCATCCTGCGCAGCATGAGCGAGGCCGACGGCCTGGTGGTGCTGCGGCATGAACAGGGGTCGGTGGCTGCGGGCGAGTGGGTCGATGTCTGGCTGTTCGATGGCCTGGTGTGAGGGCGCGGCCGGAGGTCCTCACCCGGTCGGCACCCGGTCGGCACCCAGTCCGCATCCGCCATGACCGCAGGCATCCGCCCCGAGGACATCAGCGGCCTGGTGCTGGCCGGCGGCCGCGGCACGCGCATGGGCGGTGCCGACAAGGGCCTGCAGTTGCACCAAGGCATGCCGCTGGCGCTGCACGCGCTGCGCCGTCTGCAGCCGCAAGTGGGCCGCACCATGCTCAACGCCAACCGCAATCTGGCAGCGTACGAAGCCATGGGCGTGCCGGTGTGGCCCGACTCGGTGGGCACGAAACTGGGCAGGGCGAGCACAGCGAGCACCGCGGGCCCGGCGGGCACGGTGGGCACGGTGGGCACGGTGGGCACGGCGGAGGATTACCCCGGCCCGCTCGCGGGCCTGATGGCCGGGCTGCAACACTGCGACACGCCCTGGCTCGTCACCGTGCCCTGCGACACGCCGCACTTCCCTGAAGACTTGGTGATGCGGCTGGCGGCAGCCGCGGCCGAGGCCACCGTGCCCGTGGCCCTGGCGGCGACACGAGAAGATGGCGAACTTCGGGCCCAGCCCGTCTTCGCCCTGGTGCGGGCCGACCTGCTGGACAGCCTGGTGGCGTACATGGACCGCGGCGGACGCAAGGTCCTGCCCTGGCTGCGACAGCACGGCGCCGTAGAGGTGCCTTTCGACGACGCGCAGGCCTTCTTCAACGCCAACACCGCGGCCGAACTGCAGCAGTTGCAGCGTCGCTGATCTGCCTTATCTGCATGGCCTGCCTGATCTGCCTGATTCACAGGGCGTGCCGAGGCGTGCCGGTCGTGCCACCGCGGCAGTTTCAGGTCGACTTCGACACCGTGATGGTCGGGAACCTGGCCGAGAAGTCCTTGGATTGCGCCGCGATCCGCGCCGCCGCCCGGCGCGCGATCTCGCGGTAGGTGGCGGCAATCCCGCTGTCGGGGTCGGCCACCACCGTCGGCCGGCCGGCGTCGGCCTGCTCGCGGATGGCCAGACTCAGCGGCAGGCTGCCGAGCAGATCGACGCCGTACTTCTGCGCCATACGCAGTCCGCCGTCGGCGCCGAAGATGTGCTCTTCATGGCCGCATTTCGGGCAGTGGTAGACGGCCATGTTCTCGACGATGCCCAGGATCGGCACGCCCACCTTCTTGAACATTTCCACACCGCGCTTGACGTCCATCAGGGCGATGTCCTGGGGCGTGGTCACGATCACGGCGCCGGTCAGCGGCACGCGCTGGCTCAGCGTCAGCGCGATATCGCCAGTGCCCGGGGGCATGTCGATCAGCAGGTAGTCCAGATCGCGCCAGCGCGTCTGGCGCAGCAATTGTTCGAGCGCCTGCGTGGCCATGGGGCCGCGCCAGATCATGGCCTGGTCGGGGTCGACGAGGAAGCCGATGGAGATGACCTGCACGCCGTAGTTCTCCAGCGGCTCCATCAATTTGCCGTCGGCGCTCTCGGGCTGGCCCTCCAGGCCCATCATCATCGGCTGGCTGGGGCCGTAGATGTCGGCATCCAGGATGCCGACGCTGGCGCCTTCGGCGGCCAGCGCCAGCGCCAGGTTGACGGCGGTGGTGCTCTTGCCCACGCCGCCCTTGCCCGAGGCCACGGCGATGATGTTCTTGACATTGGGCAGCAATGGCACGCCGCGCTGCACGGCATGCGAGGCGATCTTGCTGCTGATGTCGACGCTGACCTTGCCAACGCCCGGAACGCTGCGCGCCGCGGCAATCAGGGTCTCGCGCAGACCCGCGAACTGGCTCTTGGCCGGGTAGCCGAGTTCGACCTCGAAGGCCACGTCGCCGCCGTCGATCTTCAGCTGGCGCAGCTGCCGGGTGCTGACGTGGTCGCGGCCGGTGCAGGGGTCGACGACGGCCTGCAGGGCAGCAAGGACTTGGGCTTCGGTGACGGTGGACATGATCCGGGTTCGCGCGCTGCAGGCAGGGCCGCAGAGTCTAGCGGCGAGGGCTTGCCGCAGACGCCATCGGGGCCAGAATGCGCCGCGAAGCACGAAGCACGAAGCACCAAGCACGAAGCCCAAAGCACAAAGCACCAAGCACAAAGCGAGACGGGATGGCCGGATGCGATACGAACGGGCGGTCGGGACGGGGATGATGCTGGCGGGCGCGCTGTGGGCTGCAGCGACAGCCCAGACAGTGCAGCCAGCGCAGCCAGTGCAGTCAATGCAGACCGTGCCGGCGGTGCGGGTGGCCAGCGTCGCGCCACAAGGCCAGGTGAGCGAAGTGCGCCAGGTCGTGATGCGTTTCGACGCCCCGGCCGTGGCCGCCGGCGACCCGCGCGCGCCGGCGCCAGCGGCCGTGCAATGCGAGGGCGGCACCCCTGCCGGCAGCGGCCGCTGGGCCGACGCGCAGCGCTGGCTGTGGGACTTCGAACAGCCCTTGCCGGCGGGCATGCGCTGCACGGTGCGCATCGCCGACGGCTTTGTCCCGCTGGGCGGCGAATTGCAGGGCGCGCGCGAATGGCGCTTTGCCAGCGGCCCGCCGCGGGTCGTCTCGGTCCAGCCCTACGAGGGTGCCAAGATCGAGGAACAGCAGCATTTCCTGCTGCGTTTCAACGGCACCGCCGACAGCGCAGGCGCCGTGCGCCGGGCCTGGTGCGAGGTCGACGGGCTGGGAGATCGCATCCCTGTGCAGGTCGTCACCGGCCCGGCCCGGGACGCCTTGCTGGCCGCGCGGGCGCGCCGGCTGCCGCCGCAGCAATTCCTGCTGCTGGCTTGCCAGCGTCCGTTGCCGGCGGCCACCGCGGTGCGTATGGTGTGGGGCCCGGGCAGCGGCGTCAACGACAGTCAGCGCTTCGAATGGACGGTGCGCGAACGCTTCAGCGCCGACTTCAGCTGCGAACGCGAGAACGCACAGTCGCCCTGCATGCCGCTGCGGCCGATGACGCTGCACTTCAATGCCCCGGTGCCGCGCGCGCAGGCGCTGGCGGTGCGCCTGCAGCCTGTGGGTGGCGACGCCATCGCGCCGAAGCCGCCGGCCGGGGCCGGTGAGGGGCCCGTCGACAGCCTGCAGTTTGCTGCCCCGCTGCCGGAGAACATGCGCTTTCAGCTGCTGCTGCCGGCCCGGTTGCAGGACGAAACCGGGCGCGCGCTGGCCAATGCCGGCAGCTTTCCGCTGGCGGTGGCCACCGGGGGCATGCCGCCGCTGGCGAAGTTCGCCGGTGCGCCCTTCGGCATCGTCGAGGCCCCGATGAAGGCCGGCGAGCCGGCACTGCTGCCGATCACCCTGCGCCATGTGCAGGCCGATCTGCAGGGCGCCAACAGCAGCGGGCAGGTGCGCATGCGCCGCTTCGATGCCGGCACCCCCGACGCCAAGCTGCTGCAGTGGATCGCGCGGGTCGGGCGTTTCCACGACAGCGAACTGAGTGCACGCGAAGCCGGCCTGCCGCAGGCGCAGTG
>JBBSCX010000125.1:0-9221 GCA_038249905.1 Burkholderiales bacterium | reverse complement strand
GATGCACCGCCTCTACGCCGAGTTCCGCTACGAGAGCTGCAGCACCGACATCGACACGCCCTTGGCCCAGGCCTTCGCGCAGCGGCGCGGGGTGTGCCAGGACTTCGCCCATGTGCTGGCCGGCGCGCTGCGCATGCTGGGCCTGCCGGCAAGGTATGTCAGCGGCTACCTGCTGACCCACGCGCCCAACAGCCCACCCCCCAGCGCACCCCAAGACTCACCCGACGGCGCCCCGGAAGAAGCCGTGATGATCGGCGCCGACGCCTCGCATGCCTGGGTGCAGGTCTGGTGCCCGCGCACGCCGGGCGTGCCCGTCGAAGGCCCGGGAGCGCATTGGCTGGACCTGGACCCGACCAACGACATGGTGCCCGGCAGCGGTCATGTGCGGGTGGCCGTCGGCCGCGACTTCGGCGATGTCACGCCCCTGCGCGGCGTCATCCGCGGCGGTGGCCGGCACGCGCTGGAGGTGGGCGTCAGCACGCGCATCGTGGACCCAAGCCCCGAAGTGGCGGCATGACCCGGACTGCGGCCTGCTTGTTGCTAGAGTGCCCCAAAGAGGAGACAAGATGGCTATGAAGCATCGCTTCGACGAGATGCACGCGGATGCGGGCCCCGCTGGGCAAACCGTGCGGGCGCACTACCGCAGTTACCAGCGCTGGCTGGACCGGCAGCCGGCCCAGACCATGCAGGCGCGGCGAGAAGAAGCAGAGATGATCTTCCGCCGTGTCGGCATCACCTTCGCCGTCTACGGCGCCAAAGACGAGGACGGCGCGGGCAGTGAGCGGCTGATCCCCTTCGACCTGATCCCGCGCATCATCCCGCGCCACGAATGGGTCGAGATGGAAGCCGGCCTGGTGCAGCGCGTGACGGCGCTGAACCGCTTCATCCACGACGTTTATCACGGCCAGGAAATCCTGAAGGCCGGCATCGTGCCGGCCGAACAGGTACTGCAGAACGCGCAGTTCCGCCCCGAAATGATGGGCGTGAAGGTGCCTGGCGACGTCTATTCGCACATCGCCGGCATCGACATCGTGCGTGCGCCCGATGCCAGCGGCGCCGGCCGCTATTACGTGCTGGAAGACAACCTGCGTGTGCCCAGCGGCGTGAGTTACATGCTCGAGAACCGCAAGATGATGATGCGGCTGTTCCCCGAGCTGTTCAGCCAGAACCGCATCGACCCGGTGGCACATTACCCCGACCTGCTGCTGGAAACGCTGCGTGCCGTGGCGCCCGCCGGTGTCAACGAACCGACCGTCGTGCTGCTGACGCCCGGCATGCACAACAGCGCGTATTTCGAGCACGCCTTCCTGGCGCAGCAGATGGGCGTGGAACTGGTCGAGGGGCAGGACCTCTTCGTCAACGCCGGCTTCGTCTACATGCGCACGACGCAGGGTCCGAAGCGGGTGGATGTGATCTACCGCCGTGTCGACGACGACTTTCTCGACCCCAAGGCCTTCCGCGCCGACAGCACGCTGGGTTGCGCCGGGCTGCTGGATGTCTATCGCGCCGGCAATGTCACCTTGAGCAACGCCATTGGCACCGGCATTGCCGACGACAAAAGCATCTACCCGTACGTGCCGAAGATGATCGAGTTCTATCTCGGCGAAAAGCCCATTCTCGAAAACGTGCCCACGTTCCAATGCCGCGACCCGGCCGAGCTGTCGCATGTGCTGGCGCACATGGGTGAACTGGTGGTGAAGGAAGTGCACGGCGCCGGCGGCTACGGCATGCTGGTCGGCCCGGCGGCAACAAAGGCCGAGATCGCCGAATTTGCCGAGGTCGTGAAGGCGCGGCCCGACAATTACGTCGCCCAGCCCACGCTGAGCCTGTCCACCTGCCCCACCTATGTCGAGCGCGGCATCGCCCCGCGCCACATCGACCTGCGGCCTTTTGTCCTGTCGGGCAAGGAGGTGCAGATGGTGCCTGGCGGCCTGACGCGGGTGGCGCTGAAAGACGGATCGCTGGTCGTCAATTCGTCGCAGGGCGGGGGCACCAAGGACACCTGGGTGCTCGAAGACTGAGCCGCACGCAAGGGGGAACGAACATGCTTTCACGCACCGCTGACCACTTGTTCTGGATGGCGCGCTACATGGAGCGCGCGGAGAACACCGCCCGCATGCTGGATGTCAATTACCAGACCAGCCTGCTGCCGCAGAGCGCCGAGATGGCCGAACAGGGCTGGCGCGGTTTGCTCTCGATCAGCGAATTGACCGAAGGTTTCTCGAAGAAGTACAGCGAGGTCAGCGCGCGCAATGTCATGGACTTCATGGTCCGCGACGAGACCAATTCCAGCAGCATCTGGAGCTGTCTGCGCGCCGCGCGCGAGAACGCCCGGGCGGTACGCGGCACGCTGACGACCGAGGTCTGGGAAACGCAGAACCAGACCTGGCTGGAGTTCGTGCGCCTGCTCAAGGACGACGCCTTCGAACGCGACCCCGGCAGCTTCTTCGAGTGGGTCAAGTACCGATCGCATCAAAGCCGCGGCGTGACCGTGGGCACGATGCTGATGGACGAATCGCTGCACTTCCTGCGCATCGGCACTTTCCTGGAGCGGGCCGACAACACCGCGCGGCTGCTGGACGTGAAGTTCCACGCCCTGACCGGCGGCGTCGACTTCTTCGGTCCGGTGTCGGCCGGCCAGCAGCGCAACGCACCGGCCACGCCGCAGGAAACGGACTTCTATCACTGGTCGGCGATCCTGCGTTCGGTCTCGGGCTTCGAGGTCTATCGCAAGGTCTATCGCAACGTCATCCGCCCCGAGCGCGTGGCCGAACTGCTGATCCTGCGGCCGGACATGCCGCGTTCGCTGGCCGCCTGCGTCAACGACCTGATGGGCAACCTGCAATTGGTGGCCAACCAGCAAAGCAGCGAGACCCTGCGCCGCGCTGGCCGTCTGCAGGCCGACCTGAAGTACGGCCGCATCGACGAAATCCTGGCCACCGGCCTGCACGCCTATCTGACGCAGTTTCTCGACCGTGTCGGCGACCTCGGCGTGGGTATCAGCCGCGACTTCCTGGTGCCGATGGCGGCATAAATGGAGCCCCCGAGCTCGCTGGCGCTCGCTACCCCCCGAGGGGCCGTCCGCCAACGGCCCGGCAGAGCCGGTTCCGGGGCGGGAGGCTTGGTTGGCGCTTACTGCATCAACTTGTCTTTGTCGCTCCGGGGACGCTGGCGAATCAGCGTGTAGCCTGCAGTGCCGCACCCAGTTCGATCACCGCCAGCGCGTAATAGCTGCTCCAGTTGTAGCGGGTCAGGGCCCAGAAGTTCAGCGTGCCGGCGACATCACTCGGGGCGTCGGTGCCGTTCTCCACCCGCACCAGGGCCAGCAGGCCTTGATCGGGCGCATGTGCTTGCCCTGCGGCATCGAGTTGCGCGCCCAGCGACGACATCTGCGCGGCGCTGAAGCTCGGGCGGATGTCGGGCCCCAATAGCGTCGACAGGCCTTCGCCGTCCGCCGGCGGCACCACGCCGTAATGCGTCGCCAAGCCCGGCCGCCAGCCATGCAGGCGCAGGAAGCGCGCCACGCTGCCGATCGCGTCGGTAGCGCTACCGAGCAGGTCGATATGGCCGTTGCCGTCGAAGTCGGTGGCAAAACGGTTGATGCTGCCGGGCATGAACTGCGGCAGCCCGATGGCGCCAGCGAACGAGCCCTTCACCGTCAGCGGGTCCAGGCCCTCCCGCTGGGTCCAGACCAGAAACTCTTCCAGTTCCTCGCGAAAGAAGCGGCTGCGGTCGCTGCGGCCGCTGGGGAAGTCGAACGCGAGCGTGGCCAATGCATCGATGACGCGGAAGTTGCCGGTAATGCGGCCGTAGAAGGTCTCGACGCCGACGATGGCGCAGACGATCGCGGCGGGCACGCCGAATTCGGCCTCGGCGCGCGTGAAGGCGGCTTCGTGCTGGCGCCAGAAGGCCAGGCCGGCGGCGATGCGCTTCGGCTCGATGAAGCGGGCGCGGTAGGCGGCCCAGTTCTTGGGCGTGCCGGCCGGGGGAGGCATCACCAACTTCTGCACCCGCGGCAGTTGTCGCGCGCCGGCCAGGGCACGTCGGACCCAGGCGCGGGCCAGGCCGCGGCGCTGCGCGACCTCGGTCGCAAAGGCCTCGGCGGCCCCGTGCCCGGCATAGGTCGGTGCGGCGGCGGTGGTGGCGGTGGCGGCTGTCGCCTTGGGCCGTGCCCGCGCCAGCGCGGGCCAGGCCCCGGTCGCGGCCGCGGAGCAGATCAGGCGGAGCAAAACGCGCCGGGGCGGCGCTGAAGGGTGCATCGGGCCATTATCGGCAGCGCCCGTCATCGGCCCGCCGCCCGCCGTGGCGCATGGACTTCAGGAACTGGACGACGTGTGTTCCTCCCGGCGGCGGCAGCGGCAGCGGTGGTTTCGTGGCCGCGCCGGATGTTCAGGCCTGCGCCTGCCGCGCCGCGGCGCTGAATCCCGTCCACCAGCGGCGTTGCGGCAGCGTGGCGCCGCCGCCGGTGCTGCCATAACGCAGACGGTCCAGTGCCTCCAGCTCGCGCGCCAGTGCCTCGCCGCGCGGGCCCAATGCGTCCCGCACACGTTCGGCCCGGGCGCGCGGCGGCTGGTGCACCGCCACCGTCACACCCAGGGCCGCCAACCGTGTCGCCACGCGCTGCTGCAAGCGCTGCCAGGGGTCCTGGCGGCGGCGGTCCCACCAGGCCCAGCCGGCGCCAGCCAGCGCGACCGCGCACAGCAGCAGGATCAGCGTCGTCGCCAGGTCCTGCCAGCTCGGGCTGCGAAATCCCAGTCGCTTCAGCAGGTCGAATTGCTGCCCGCGCGAATAGTTCAGCACCCACTGGTTCCAGCGGTTGTTCAGCGCTTCCCACTGCGCGCGCAGCTGCGCGGCCAGCTCGGGGCTGATCTGCCGCATCGCCCCGCCCACCAGGCCCGGCGTCGGCTGCAGGCTCTGACCGCGCTGCACCCGGTCGGGGGCGACGGCCGAGGTCGGATCGACACGCACCCAGCCGCGGCCGGCCTGCCAGTACTCGGCCCAGGCGTGCGCATTGCTGTTGCGCACCACCCACCAGCCGTCGATCGGCGCGGGGTCGGTGCCCATGTAGCCGGTGACGATGCGTGCCGGCACATCCAGCGCACGCATCACAACGACATAGGAGGCGGCGAAGTGTTCGCAGAAGCCGAGCTTGCGGTCGAGCCAGAACTCGTCGATCGCGTCGTCGCCATAACGTCCGGGCTCCAGCGTGTAGCCGTAGCCGCCGCTGCGGATGTGGGCCATCACGGCGTCGCTGAGCGTGGCTGCATCGGCATCGCGGTATTCGGGCCGGGCGCGCAGCGCCGCCGCCCACGTCAAGGTGCGCGGGTTGGCGTTGGGCGGCAGCGCCACCAGGTCGCGCAGGCCCACGACGTCTTCGCGCGGGCCGTGCGCGTGCTGCAGGTAGGCGGTGGCCCGCACCCGCAGCCGGTCGCTGACGGGGCGATCGATCTGCCACTGCAGGTCGGGGCGCAGCGTCAGCAGCCACCCGGGCAGATTGGGCGCCTGCCCGGGTGTATCGGGTGTGGCTTCCAGCAGCGGCAGCAGGGTCAGGCGGTTCGGCTCCAGCGTGATCTCGTAGGGCAGGGCCGGGCCGCTGACAGTGAGTTCGGCGCGCGGGCGCAGCTCGACCGGGAAGCTGGGCACCAGGCGGGTCCATTCGCGGCCGTCGAAAGTCGACAGCACCGGGCCGCGAAAGTACATCTGGTCGGGCCGCGGTGCCGGGCCGTCGAAGCGGATGCGCATCGCGATCGTGTCGTCGTTGGCCAGTTCGGCCACGCCACCCAGGCGCAGCGTGCCCGACAACCCCGTGCGCCCGGCAGCATCCTGCGGCAGCCCCCACAGCGGCCCGATGCGCGGGAACAGCATGAACAGCAGCAGCATCAGCGGCAGGCCGAAAGCCGCCGCGCGCGCGGCCACACCGCCGGCGCGCCACAGGCTGGGCCGGCCCACCGGCATGTGCGCCAGCACCAGGGCCGTCAGCAGGCCCCACACCGACACCAGCATCCACAGCCCGGTGCCCAGCGACTGTGAGTACAGAAAGTGCGTCAGCACCAGAAAGAAGCCAAGGAAGAAGACCACCAGCGCGTCGCGCCGGGCGCGCAGTTCCAGCGTCTTCAGCGCCAGCAGCACCACCAGCAGGGTGACGCCGGCGTCCTTGCCCAGCAGGGTGCTCTGGCTCCACAAAGTCAACGCGCCCGCCAGCAGCAGCAGCGCGGCCACGGTCCAGCGGCTGGGCAGGGCGCCGCCGCGCAGCGCCAGGCCCGCGCGCCACAGCAGCATCAGCACCACCATGGCGGTGCACCAGGCCGGCAGGTGCAGCAGGTGCGGGGCGCAGGTGAAGCCGATCAGGGCCAGCACGAAGAGCGTGTCGCGGGCCTCGCGAGGCAGGTGGCGGGGCCGAAATTGCTGTATCCACCCGGACCAGCCGCGCCCGCTCTCGTGCCCGTCTTTGCGTCCGTCTTTGCGCCCTTTTTTCTGCCCGCTCTTGTGCCCGCTCTTGTGCCCGTTCGCGGGCCCCGGCCCCGGCACGGCACCGTCCGGTGCGCCGGCAGTGGCGGGCTTCAGCGCCACAGTGCCAGCGCCTCCAGCACCGCGCGGCGGTGCGTGTCGCCCTGGCCCGGCGCCAGGCTCAGGCCCGGCAATCGGAGGCCGTAGACCAGGCCTTCGCGCTCGGCCATCAACGCCCAGGCGGCCAGGCGCGACAGGCGCTGCTCAGGATCAGCGACCGCCGCGTCGGCCCAGTCCAGCCACAGTTCGCGGCTGCCGCTGCCGACGGTTTCGCGGCTGACCATCTCGCCGCTGCGCGCCACCTTCTTCCACACCACCTGGCGCATGGTGTCGCCGCGCTTCCAGGGGCGCACGCCGTCCATTTCGCCACCGGCCGTGCGGTGCGTGGGCTGTTCGTCACCCGGCGATCGGCCCTGAGTGGGCAGGGCCGGGGCATCCAGCTCGGGCCGCGGCCAGGCCAGCACACGCGCCGCGGGGCGCCACAGCGTCCAGGCGCGGAACAGGCCGAAGGGAAACACCGTCTCCACCACCAAGGCGGGCACCGCATGCCAGCCGCGCCGCGGCGGCACCAGGCTCAGGTGCGTGGTCTCCTGGCCACCGGCGGGCACATCGGCCCAGCTGCCGGTGTGGCGTTCGGCGCCGCCCGCCGGCGCGTCCACAAAGCGCAGCGCCAGGCCGTGGCGCGCCGCGCCGGGGTTGGTGTAGATGATTTCCAGCGGCGTCGCGTCGCCCGCATGCCCGGGCGCCGGCGGGCGCAGGTGCAGGGTCAGCCCTCGCAGGCAGCCGTGCGTCATGTGCATGGACACGAGGCCGGCTCCGGCCAGCAGAAAGGTCAGCGCATAGCCCAGGTTGAGCTGGTAGTTGACGGCGGCCACCAGCATCAGCAGCAGCGTCAGCGCAAAGGCCAGGCCGGCGCGCGTGGGCAGGATGTAGATGTTGCGCTGGCTCAGCGTCCAGCTGTCGGTCAGCGGCAGTCGCGCTTGCCACCAGGCGCGCAGACGGGCGCGCGGCGACCGGGCCGGCCCGGGCGTGGCGCTGGCCTGAGTGCTGGGGACGGCAGCAGCGCGCTCCGGCGTGCTGCCCGACGTCGCCTGCGCCTTCGAGGTGTGCACTGCAGCCTGGCGCGTCAGGGGATGGGGGTGGCCTCGACCATCGCCCGCACCTGCTCCACCGGCCCGCGCCCGGCACCGGCCACGGGCTGCAGGCGGTGGGCCACCGCCTGGGGCAGGATGGCCTGCAGGTCGTCGGGCGCCACGTAGTCGCGTTCGGCCATCAAGGCGCGCGCCTTGGCCGCACGCAGCACGGCGATGCCGGCACGCGGGCTCAGGCCCTCGGTGAACCAGCGTCCGCTGCGCGTGGCCGCGATCAATGCCTGCAGATAATCCAGCAGCGGTTCGCTGGCACGCACCTGCAATACCGCTCGCTGGGCCGCGGCCAGCTCGTGCGGCGTCACCACCGGTGCCAGCTTCATCGCAGCATGGCGGCGGTCGCCGCCGGTCAGCAGCGAGCGTTCGCTGGCGCGGTCGGGGTAGCCGAGCGTGATGCGCATCAAGAAGCGGTCGAGCTGGCTTTCGGGCAGCGGGTAGGTGCCCAGCTGGTCGGAGGGGTTCTGGGTCGCGATGACGAAGAAGGGGTGCGGCAATTTGCGCGTCTCGTTTTCGACCGAGACCTGCTGCTCTTCCATTGCCTCGAGCAGCGCGCTCTGCGTCTTCGGCCCGGCCCGGTTGATCTCGTCGGCCAGCAGCACCTGCGTGAAAACGGGGCCGGGGTGGAAGACAAAACGTTCCTGCGCCCGCTCATACACGCTGACGCCGATCAGGTCGGTGGGCATCAGGTCGGCCGTGAACTGCACACGCCTGAATTCCAGCCCCAGCGACACCGCCAGGGTGTGCGCCAACGTGGTCTTGCCGACTCCGGGCACGTCCTCGATCAGCAGGTGGCCGCCGGCCAGCAGGCAGGCGATGCAGTCCTCGATCTGTGGGCGTTTGCCGACGACGATCGTGCTAACCTGATCGACGAGTCGGGACAGCTGGCGCGCTAGGCTCAAATCCATCCGCAGCATTCTTGCCCGAAACGAGCCCTCGCCCTCGCCCTCTGCCCATGAGCACCGCGTTCTACCTCCCGCCCGAGTGTCGTTTGCACGATATGGGCGCCGGCCACCCGGAATGTCCGCAGCGGCTGGACGCGATCGCGGATCATCTGCGCGCCACCGGCTTGGACACGGCGCTCGACTTCCGTGACGCGCCATTGGCCGATGTGGCCCAGCTGACCCGCGCCCACACCACGAGTTACGTCACCGAGATGCAGGCCCTGCTGCTGGCGGTGGAGGACGGCAGCGACAGCGAGCCGCGGGCACTGGACCCCGACACCTACGCTTGCGCCGCCACCTTGCAGGCCGCGCTGCGTGCCGCGGGGGCGGCGGTGGCGGCCACCGATGCCGTCATCGCGGGTGCGGTGCGCAACGCCTTCTGCGCCGTGCGCCCGCCCGGCCACCACGCCACGCGAGCCCAGGCCATGGGCTTCTGCTTTTTCAACAATGTGGCGGTGGCGGCCCGGCATGCGCTGGACGTGCACGGCCTGCAGCGTGTGGCCGTGATCGACTTCGACGTGCACCACGGCAACGGCACCGAAGACATCGTCGCCGGCGACGAGCGCATCTTCATGGCCAGCATCTTCCAGCACCCGCTGTACCCGTACAGCGGCGCGGTGCCGAT
>JBBSCX010000124.1:0-9240 GCA_038249905.1 Burkholderiales bacterium | reverse complement strand
TTGCCTGCATCGCGCTGTCGGCCAACGCCATGCCCGAGGACATCTCGCGCGCGCTGGCCGCGGGCATGTCGGACTACTGGACCAAGCCGCTGGACTTCCGCGCCTTCATGGCCAGCCTGGACGCGCTGTTCGGCAAGCCGGCCTGAAGCACGCTCGCCCTCAGCCTCAGGCCGGTTCGGTCTCCAGCAGTCCGCGCTTGTCCAGCAACGGCGTCACCGTCGGCGCGCGGCCGCGGAAGGCCGCATACGCCGCGCCCGGTTCCAGGCTGTTGCCGCTGGCATAGATGTAGCGGCGCAGGCGCTCGGCCACGGCCGGGTCGAAGGGGCTGCCAGCTTCGCGGAAGGCGCCGTAACCGTCGGCGTCCAGCACCTCGGCCCACAGATAGACGTAGTAGCCGGCGGCATAGCTGCTGCCCGCGAACAGGTGCTGGAAATGCACCAGGCGGTGGTTCAAGGCCACCGCCTCGGGCAGACCCAGCTGCTGCATCAACCCGCTCTCAAAGGCGCACAGGTCGGCCGGCGGTTCGGCATCGGTCAGCGCATGCACGGCCATGTCGCACAGCGCGCTGGCGGTGTAGCGCACGGTCTCGTAGCCCTGGCCGAAGCGGCGCGCCTGCTCCAGGCGTTGCACCAGGGCCAGCGGGATGGGCTCGCCGGTCTGGTGATGGCGGGCGTGGCGCTGCAGCACCTCGGGCTCGGTGATCCAGTGCTCGAAAATCTGCGAGGGCAATTCGACGAAGTCGCGCAGCACCTGGGTGCCCGACAACCGTTCCCAGGTGACGTCGGACAGCAGGCCGTGCAGGCCGTGGCCGAACTCGTGGAACAGCGTGCGTGCGTCGTCCAAGCTCAGCAATGTCGGCTCGCCGGGCGCGCCCCGGGCGAAATTGTTGTTGTTCAGGATCACTGGCAGCGCACCGCCTTCGGTCCCGGACAGCCCGGACGAGCTGGAAGACCCGGCAGACCCGTTCAGCCCGGGGATGGCCGCCGCCGCGCCCCGGCGCTGCCAGCGCAGCGCGCTCATCCAGGCCCCGCTGCGCTTGGTGGTGCGGGCGAAGTTGTCCTGCAGGAAGACACCGACCACACGCCCGCCGGCATCGGACACCTCGTAAGCCTTCACGTCCGGGTGATAGACCGGCAGGTCGGCCCGCGGCGTGAAGCGCAGGCCGAACAGTCGCTGCGCGCAGTCGAACGCCGCCTCGACCATGGCCTCGAGCCGGAAGTAGGGTTTGATCTCGGCATCGGCGAGGTCGTAGCGCGCCCGCTTGACCTTTTCGGCCCAGTAGCGCCAGTCCCAGGCCTCGATGCCTTCGCTGGCGCGGCCGTCGGCCTGCATCGCGCCCACCAGGGCCAGTCGTTCACGTTCCACCGCCGCCAGCGCGCGTGGCCAGACCTCGCCCAACAGGCCCTGCACCGCGGCATGCGTGCCGGCCATGGTGTCGGTGAGCGCGAACTCGGCATAGCTGGCGTGGCCGTGCAGCCGCGCCTGTTCGTTGCGCAGGCGCAGGATCTGGCGCGCCACCTCGCGGTTGTCGCTGTCGCCTGCAATCTCGCCGCGGCCGACCCAGGCGCGCCAGGCCTGTTCGCGCAGGTCGCGGCGTTCGCTGTAGGTCAGGAAGGGCACCACCAGCGAGCGCGACAGTGTGATGACGTGGCCGTCCAGACCGCGCTCGGCCGCAGCCTGCCTGGCGGTGGCGCGCACGAAGTCGGGCAGGCCCGCGAGGTCGGCCTCGGTCTGCAGCATCAGGCGGAAGCCGGTCTCGTCGTGCAGCACGTTCTGCGCAAAGCGTGTCGTCAAAGCCGCCAGTTCCTGCATCACCTGGGCATAACGCGCCTGCGCCGCCGGGGCCAGGCGGGCGCCGGCACGCACGAAGTCCAGGTGCACCCGCTCCAGCAGGCGCAGGCTCTCGGCGTCCAGACCGAGCGCGGCACGCTCGGCATGCAGGGTGTCGATGCGGGCAAACAAGGCCAGGTCCATGCAGACGGCACTGTGGTGTGCGGCCAGCGGCCCGGCCATCTCGCGCTGCACGGCCTGCAATGCGTCGCTGGTGGCGCTGGCGGAGAGGTTGTAGAACACCGCCGCGACCCGACCCAGGCGCTGCCCCGTGCCGTCGAAGGCGGCCACGGTGTTGGCAAAACTGGGTGCCTCGGCGTGGGCGGCGATCTGCGCCAGCTCGGCCCGGTGCTCGGCCATCGCCGCCTGCAACGCGGGCGCGAAGTGATCGGCGCGAAGGGCGTCGAAGGGCGGCAGGCCGTGCGGGGCCGTCCAGGGCTGCAGCAGCGGGTTGTCGGTGGTGGTCATGGCGGTGCTCGGGAATGGGCGCCCGGTGAAGGACGCCCGGGAATGGGCGCTTGGACTGCGTTGGATCAATCGCCGCCGCGCTGCTTCTTGATGATGATCTCGTCGGTCTCGCGATAACGACGGTCGGCACAGTTGACCACCCACTCGCCGCGCTCGGCCTCGAGCTTCTTCTGCGTGTCGTTCCACTCCGCATTGCGGCGGTTCCAGTCGCCGACCCGGGTCTCCAGCGCCGTCACCCTGGCGTTGTAGGCGGCGCGTGTGGCTTCGGCGCTCTCGACCAGCCCCGTCTTGTCGCCGTCCAGGGCCTTGCGCTCGCTGGCGAACGCCAGCTCTTCGTCCTTCAGCAGCTTGCGCTGGCGGTCGATCGACGGGCCCGAGCGCGTCTGCGAGGTCTGGTTGAACTCGGCCACCTTGGTGTTGAAGGCCTCCAGGCGGTCGCCGAAGCTCTTGTAGCGCGCGTTCAGCGCTTCGACGGTCTGGAGCGCCTTGTCGAAATCGGCGCGGCTGGCGGTGATGACCTCGCGGTCGGTGTTGAGCTGCGTGCGCTCCTGGTCGAGCGGCGCGCGCGTGCCCTCGAAGCTGCGCAGCCGCGCATCGAGACTGTCGCGCTGGTCGAAGCAGGCGCGGAGTTCGTCGCGCGTCAGGATGGACATGCCGGCACCGGAGCCTGTGCCCAGGGACTTGGTCGCGTCATTGCCGGTTGCGGGTCCGGCGGCGGCCGCAGTGGCAGCAGGCGCCTTCTTCACTGGCGCCGGCGGCTTGGCCGCGGGTTTGGTGGCAGGTTTGGTGACCGCAGGCTTGGCCGGAGCGGTCTGCGCGTGCAGGGCCGGCGGCAGCAGCAGGGCGGACGCGGCAAAGGCGGCGGCGACGGTGGTGCCGACGGCGGCGGCCAGTCGGTGCAGGGGGTGGGCTCGCTGGGGGGTCATCGCAGGTCCTCGAATCATGGGGCGCTGGCGCTGTTGCGGCAGCAGTCACGGGCCCTGGCACAACGGGCCCCTGGAACAGAAGCGAAAGGGGAAATTCTGCCACCCCGGTCTGCGCTGTCTGCGCGGCCGCCCCCGCGCCACGGCCGCCCCCGGCTGGGCAAGTCCGCAGCCCGGCGGTGACAATCCGGCTCATGCCTGTGCCGCACATCCCACTGCCCGCCTCTGCCCATCCGCCATGGCGCTGAAGTCCACCGTCTTCAAGGCCGCCCTGCAGATCGCCGACATGGACCGCGGCCTGTACGCCGACCATGCGCTGACGGTCGCCCGCCACCCGTCGGAGACCGACGAGCGCCTGATGATGAAGCTGCTGGCCTTTGCGCTGAACGTGCCGGCCGATGACCACGACGGCGCCTTGCAGTTTGCGCGCGGCATGTCCGACACCGACGAGCCCGATCTCTGGCAGCTGAGCCTGGCCGGTGTGTTGCGCCACTGGGTCGAGGTCGGCCAGCCGGCCGACGAACGCCGCATCGTCCGCGCCTGCGGCCGCGCCGAGCGCGTCACGCTCTACGCCTACAGCGCGGCCGTGCCGATCTGGTGGGCCGCCATCGCCGGCAAACTGGCGCGCCTGTCGAACCTGCAGGTGTGGCAGGTGCCCGCGGCCGAGGCCCAGGCCCTGGCGGCACTGGCCGCGCGCAGCATGCAATTGCAGGTGACGGTGCAAGAGGGCCAGATCTGGGTCGGCAATGGGCAGGCCGACAGTGTCGAGATCCACCTGCAGCCGCTGGACCCGGCACCGCGCTGAGCGGCCCGACGCATCCCTTGCACAACCCAGGTCCGCGCCCATGCTGAAACGCCTGCTTCGTTCACTGCGCCTGCTGCGGTTGCTGCCTTTATTGCTGAACACCCTGCCCGCCATGTCACAGACCCCGCCTGCATCCACGACCGCCGCAACCGCCACCGGCAATGCCGCCCCCGCCGACCCCTACCTGTGGCTGGAAGACGTGCAGGGCGAACGCGCGCTGGCCTGGGTGCGCCAGCGCAATGCCGAGAGCGAAGGCCTGCTGCAGGCCACGCCCGGCTTCGCCGAGATGCGCACTGCGTTGCGCGAGGTGCTCGATTCGCGCGCCCAGATCCCGTATGTCGCGCGCCGCGGTGACTGGTTCTACAACCTGTGGAAGGACGCCGCCAACCCGCGCGGCCTGTGGCGCCGCACCACGCTGGCCGAGTACCGCAAGCCCGAACCGGTGTGGGAGACGGTGCTGGACATCGACGCCCTGGGCAAAGCCGAGGGCGAGAACTGGGTCTGGGCCGGCTCCACCTGCCTGGCGCCCGCCTACCGCCGCTGCCTGGTCTCGCTGTCGCGCGGCGGCGCCGATGCGCGCGTGGTGCGCGAGTTCGACACCGTGACCAAGGCCTTCGTCAAGGACGGCTTCGCATTGCCCGAGGCCAAGAGCGCGGTCGACTGGCTGGACGCCGACACGATCTTCGTCGGCACCGACTTCGGGCCCGGTTCGCTGACCGCTTCGGGCTACACGCGCGTCATCAAGCGCTGGCAGCGCGGCACGCCCTTCGCCGCGCTGGCGGCCGCCGCGCCGTTCTTCGAGGGCGAGGTGCAGGACGTCGCGGCCGGGGTCAGCGTGGACCACACGCCGGGCTTCGAACGCATCACCGCCTACCGCGCGCTGGATTTCTATACCAACAGTCTGGCGCTGCTGCAGGGCGACCGGCTGGTGCCGATCGACAAGCCGGCCGACGCGCAGCTGAGCTTCTGGCGCGAACGCGTGCTGATCCAGTTGCGCAGCGACTGGACGGTGGGCGGCCGCACCTGGCCGCAGGGTGCGCTGCTGGTGGGCAACGCCGCGGCCTTTCTGAAGGGCGAACGCGCGCTGGAGGCCGTGTTCACGCCGACGGCGACGCGGTCACTCGACAGTTACGCCGCCACGCGCGACGTGCTGCTGCTGACGGTGTCGGACAACGTTGCCAGTCGCATCGAAGAATGGCGCCATGCCGACGGCCGCTGGACCCAACGCGATGTGCAGGCGCCCTTCCCCGGCACCTTGAGCGTGCAGCCCCTGCACGACCCGCAGCTGAAGACCGACACGCTGGCCGACGCCTACTTCATGAACGTCGCCGACCTGCTGCAGCCCGACACGCTGCAGCTCGGCCGCGTCGGCAGCGACGCACGTGACTTGCTGAAGACGCGGCCCGCATTCTTCGACGCCGCCGGCATGCGCGTCGAGCAGCTCTTCGCCACCAGCGCCGACGGCACGCGCGTGCCCTACTTCGTCATCTGGCCCAAGGGTGCAAAGGCCGACGGCACCAACCCCACGCTGCTGTACGGCTATGGCGGCTTCGAGGTCTCGATGCAGCCCAGCTACAGCGGCACCCGCGGCCGCGCCTGGCTGGCCCGTGGCGGGGTCTTCGTGCTGGCCAACATCCGCGGCGGCGGTGAATTCGGCCCCGGCTGGCACCAGGCCGCGATCAAGGCCAACAAGCAGAAGAGCTACGACGACTTCATCGCCGTGGCAGAAGACCTGATCCGGCGCAAGATCACCGACACGCGCCACCTGGGCATCCAGGGCGGCAGCAACGGCGGCCTGCTGGTGGGCGCGGTGATGCTGCAGCGGCCCGAGCTGTTCAATGCGGTCGTCTCCCAGGTGCCGCTGCTGGACATGCAGCGCTACCACCGGCTGCTGGCCGGTGCCAGCTGGATGGCCGAATATGGCGACCCCGACAAGCCCGCCGAATGGGCCTGGATCTCGAAGTACAGCCCCTACCAGAACGTGCCCGCCAGGCAAGCCGGCCGCAAGCTGCCCAAGGTGATGTTCACGACCAGCACGCGCGACGACCGCGTGCACCCCGGCCACGCGCGCAAGATGGCCGCGAAGATGGCTGAGCAAGGCCACCCGCTGCTGTACTGGGAGAACATCGAAGGCGGTCACGGCGGCGCCGCCGACAACGGCCAGCGGGCGCAGATGATGGCGCTGGAGTTCGCCTTCCTGTGGCAGCAACTCGCTCGCTGAGCGGTTGAGCGGCTGAACACACTGCCCTGCCCCGCCCCACCGATGCAGTCCCGCCCCCGCCGCATGCTGGCCTGGATCGACGACGACACACCGCTGCCGCCGACACGATTTGCGCTCGGTCCCGACAGCGAGGCGCCGGGCCTGGTGGCCGCGGGCGGACGCGTCACGCCGGGCCGCCTGTTCGAGGCCTACAGCCAGGGCATCTTTCCCTGGTACAGCGCCGGCCAGCCCGTGCTGTGGTGGAGCCCCGACCCGCGCATGGTGCTGCCGGTGGCCGAGTTCCGGCTGTCGCGTTCGCTGAAGAAGACGCTGCGCCGGTTCCTGCAAACCCCCGGCTGCACATTGCGCTTCGACAGCGCCTTCGACCGCGTCATCGCCCACTGCGCGCAGACCCCGCGCGACGGCCAGGACGGCACCTGGATCGTGCCCGCGATGCTCGATGCCTACCGCGACTGGCACGCCGACGGCCATGTGCACAGTGCCGAGACCTGGGTCGACGGTGAACTGGTCGGCGGCCTGTACTTCGTCAGCCTGGGGCGCATGGTGTATGGCGAGTCGATGTTTGCGCACCGCACCGACGCCAGCAAGCTGGCGCTGGCCGCTCTGGTGGCCGCCTGCCGCGTGCGCGGCGTGAGCCTGATCGACTGCCAGCAGAACACCGCACACCTGGCCAGCCTGGGCGGGCGCGAACTGCCGCGCGCCGCCTTCGAGGCCCATCTGGCGCGGGCCGTCGGTGTCGGCAGGCCGTTGGATTGGACCTATGATGAATCGGCGTGGAGCGGTCTGGGGCTGTGGTCGGACCCGGCGCAAGACGCGCGTGATCCCGGAGATGCCGCCCCGTGACGCACCTGAAGGAACTGCCGCTGTCGTCGCTGCAGTTCTATGCCACCGCCCCCTACCCGTGCAGCTACCTGCCGGGTCGGCAGGCCCGATCGCAGGTGGCGACGCCCAGCCATCTGATCCATGCCGATGCCTATTCGGGCCTGGTGGCAAACGGCTTTCGGCGCAGCGGCATGTTCACGTACCGGCCCTACTGCGACGGCTGCCGCGCTTGCGTGCCGCTGCGCGTGCCGGTCAACAACTTCGTGGCCACACGCAGCCAGCGCCGCGCGCTGAAGCAGCATGCGACGCTGAAGGCGCGGGTGCTGCGTCTGTGCTTCCTGCCCGAGCATTACCAGCTTTACTTGCGCTACCAGGCCGGGCGCCATGCCGGCGGGGGCATGGACCACGACAGCGTCGACCAGTACACCCAGTTTTTGCTGCAAAGCCGCGTCAACAGCCGCCTGGTCGAGTTCCGCGAACCCGGCACCGAAGGCCAGCCCGGGGCGCTGAAGATGGTGTCCATCCTGGATGTGCTGTCCGACGGGCTGTCTGCCGTCTATACCTTCTACGAACCCGAATCGCACACCAGCTACGGCACCTACAGCGTGATGTGGCAGATCGAGCAGACGCGCCAGCTGAAACTGCTGCACGTGTACCTGGGCTACTGGATCGAACAGAGCCCGAAGATGGGCTACAAGGCCCAGTTCGGCCCGCACCAGTTGCTGCTGGACGGGCGCTGGCAGGACGCGGCTGGGGTGGCTGACTCGGCCTCAGTCTCAAGCTGAGGCCGCCCAGCCCGACGCGCCTTCAATCGCGAGGCCCTCGGCCTGCAGCTTCAGCAGGTGCGCCAGCAGCGATCGCTGGGCCACCACATGCAGCGCCGGGCTGACGTCGTCGTAGACACGGGCCACCAGCACCTCCAGCGGCGCGGGCGCCAGCGCCCTCAGCGCCGCCACCACCTTGGCCTCGCGCTTCAGCCGGTGGGCAATCAGCGCGGCAATGACCGCGTGCGGCTGGTCGATCAGGAAACCGTGGCCCGGGGCCAGCCATTCCAGGTCTTCCTGCAGCAGCGCCTGCAACGCTGCCAGGTAGGCCGCCATGTCGCCGTCGGGCGGGTTGATGACGACGGTGCTGCCCTGCATCACCTGGTCGCCGGTGAACAGCAAACGCTCGTTCTCCAGCAGCCAGCACAGGTGGTTGGACGCATGACCGGGAGTGTGGATGGCGCGCAGCATCACGCCCGGGCCTGTGTGGCCACCGGTGCCGCCACCCCCCACGTCCACGCGCTCGCCATGCGCCGGCTGGTGCACGGGCGCAAAGCTCTCGTCCTGCCAATGGGTGTGGTTGGCGGCCCGGCCCCACACCGGCGCGCCGCTGGCCGCGGCCAATGGCGCGGCACCGGGCGAGTGGTCGCGGTGGGTGTGGGTGACGAGGATGCGATCGATGCGCCCGCCGTTCAGCGCCGCCGTGGCCATCAGCGTCTGGGTGTGGCCGGCGTCGACCGGGCCGGGGTCGATGACGGTCCAGCCACAGCCCGGCGCGCCGTTGCCCACCAGATAGCTGTTGGTGCCCGGGCCCGTCATCACGCCCGGGTTGGGCGCCGTCACGCGCCAGACCTGGGGCGACAGCCGCACCGCGACACCCGGCACGATGCGCGCCGACACGGTGCCCAGGCCCTCGGGGTCGAGGCGGCCGATCTCGGCGTAGGCCAGGTCCTCGGGCAGCACCAGGCGGGGGCCCTTGCCCGCGCCCGCGGGGCTTCCCGGGGGGATCGAAGTCGGCGACGCAGCCGACGCCGCAGAAGCCGCAGAAGCCGCAGCCACACGCGGCATGCGGCGCGACACCTGCGTGCGCGCGACGATCGCGTTCAGGGCGGTGGCGGCATCGGGCCAAGCCTGCAATTCGGCCAGCATGTGGCGCATGGCCGGCAGCAATTTCAAACCGCGCGCGGGGTCCAGGGCTTGCGGCGGCGCCAGCCACAGCAGGGCCTGGGCCTCGCCGCCATCGGCAGTGGGCACCTGCCCGGCGGGCGCCAGGGCAGTGAAGAAGCGTGCGTCCCAGCGCTTGGGCATGCCCGGCGGCGTCAGCCAGTGGGCGCTGTAGTGCAGGCCGCGCAGGTCCAGGCACAGGTCGAAGGCGCGGCAGAAGTCGGCGATGCCGACCTCGCCGTC
>JBBSCX010000123.1:0-9273 GCA_038249905.1 Burkholderiales bacterium | reverse complement strand
GTTTCTTCTTGACCGCAGGCTTTCTGGGCATGATGTATTACTACATCCCCAAGCAGGCCGAGCGGCCGGTGTACAGCTACCGCTTGTCGATCGTGCACTTCTGGTCACTGATCTTCATCTACATGTGGGCCGGCCCGCACCACCTGCACTACACCGCGCTGCCGGACTGGGTGCAGAGCGTGGGCATGATCTTCTCGCTGGTGCTGCTGGCGCCCAGCTGGGGCGGCATGATCAACGGCATCATGACGCTGTCGGGCGCCTGGCACAAACTGCGTGACGACCCGATCCTGAAGTTCCTCATCGTCTCGCTGTCGTTCTACGGCATGTCTACCTTCGAGGGGCCGATGATGTCGATCAAGACCGTCAACGCCCTGTCGCACTACACCGACTGGACGGTGGGCCATGTGCACAGCGGCGCGCTGGGCTGGGTGGGGCTGATCAGCATGGGCGCGCTGTACCACCTGATCCCGCGCATGTACGGCAAGACGCAGATGTACAGCGTCAAGGCCATCGAGATGCATTTCTGGATCGCCACCATCGGCATCGTGCTGTACATCGCCGCGATGTGGATCGCCGGCGTCATGCAGGGCCTGATGTGGCGCGCGGTCAATCCCGACGGCACCCTGGTCTACAGCTTCGTCGAGAGCGTCAAGGCCACCTACCCGTATTACGTCGTGCGCCTGGCCGGCGGGGCGCTGTACCTGAGCGGCATGTGCGTGATGGCCTGGAACGTGTGGATGACGGTGCGGGGCAGCAAGCCCGTCGACGCGCCGGTGCCGGCCGTCAGACCCGCCCTCCAGGCCTGAACCCGCAGCGCAGACCACAGGAACACACACCATGGCGCAGCACAACGACGGCGGCGGACACGCCCGCATCGAGACCAACAACTTTCTGATGATCGTGCTCATCCTGCTGACCATTGCGGTCGGCGGGCTGGTGGAGATCGTGCCGCTGTTCTTCCAGCGCTCGACGACGCAGGCGGCCGAAGGGACCCGTCCCTACCCGGCGCTGCAGCTGGCCGGGCGCGACATCTATATCCGCGAGGGTTGCTACAACTGCCATTCGCAGATGGTGCGGCCGCTGCAATCTGAGGTGCTGCGTTACGGCGCCTACTCAAAGGCCGGTGAGTTCGTCTACGACCGCCCCTTCCAGTGGGGCAGCAAGCGCACCGGGCCCGACCTGCACCGCGTGGGCGGCAAGTACAGCGACGAATGGCAGCGCCTGCACCTGATCAACCCGCGTGACCTGGTGCCCGAGTCGAACATGCCGGCTTACGCCTGGCTGGAGAAGGCGGCCGTTGATCCAGGCAGCATGGCGGCACGGCTGAAGGCGCTGCGCTTGGTCGGCGTGCCCTACACCGATGCCGAGATCGAAGGCGCGGCCGATGCCGTGGCCGGCAAGACCGAACTGGACGCGTTGGGGGCCTATCTGCAGGGCCTGGGGGTGCCGGCACCGGCACCGGTGGCCGAGACGGCCGCAGCGGCTGCAACGGCTGCAACGGCCACGGCCCCGGCGCCGACGGCGCAATGAAGGAGTTGAACCTCATGGACGTCAACCTGATGCGCATCGCCATCACGGTGCTGAGCCTGTTTCTCTTCCTGGGCATCGTGGCCTGGGCCTGGGCGCGACGTCGCCAGCCCGACTTCGAGGCCGCGGCGCAGCTTCCTTTCGGTGACGGCGGCGGTGATGACGCCGCCCCCGGAGCCGTCACCACCAACCCCGACACCCCGGCCGGCGGAGGCCAGCGATGAGCGACTTCTACTCCAGCGGCTGGTCGATCTTCGTCGCCGCCGTCACCGTCATCAGCCTCGTCGCCTGCCTGGTGTTGCTGGCGATCGCAGCCCGCACCCGCGTCATGGCTGCCGACAACAGCACCGGCCATGTCTGGGATGAAGACCTGATCGAGCTGAACAATCCGCTGCCGCGCTGGTGGGCGATTCTGTTCGTGTTGACGGTGCTGTTTTCCGGTGTCTATCTCGCGCTGTACCCGGGCCTGGGCAGTTATGCCGGCACCCTGGGCTGGACCAGCCAGGGGCAGTTGCAGACGGAACTCGACAAGACGCAGGCCACCATGGCGCCGCTGTATGCCAAGTTCACAGGCCGCCCGGTGCAGCAACTGGCGCAGGACCCTGATGCCATGGGCATCGGTGAACGGCTTTACCAGAACAACTGCGCACAGTGCCACGGCTCTGATGCCCGCGGCAGCCGCGGCTTCCCGAACCTGACCGACAGCGACTGGCTGTACGGCGGCAGCCACGAGAAGATCATCGAGACCCTGACGCTGGGCCGTCGCGGCAACATGCCGGCCCTGGGCGCGGCTCTGGGCGGCCCCGAGGACGTGCGCAATGTGGCGCATTACGTGCTGAGCCAGTCGGGCAGCCCGCACAACGATGTCGCGGCGCAACTGGGCAAGGCCAAGTGGAGCGCCTGCGCGGCCTGCCACGGCGCCGACGGCAAGGGCAACCAGGCACTGGGCGCGCCCAATCTCACCGACCGCATCTGGCTGCACGGCTGGGGCGAGCAGGCCATCAGCCGCATCATCACGCAGGGCAAGCTCAACGTGATGCCGGCGCAGGCCGAACGGCTGAGCCCGGCGCAGATCAATGTGCTGGCGGCCTATGTGTGGAGCCTGTCGCAGCCGGCCACCGTGGCCGCACGCTGAGCCCTGCATGAGGTCCCGATGAGTCCCAAGCCGCCCCAGACCGCGGCGGCGGCCGCAGCCGCCGGGGGCGAAGCCAGCGACGACGCCGCCACCGCCGTCGTCTCGCTGTACGCCCGGCAGCAGAAGATCTACCCGCGTGCGGTGTCGGGCTGGTTCGCGGGCTGGCGCTGGGCCCTGGTGTGGGCCACGCAACTGGTGTTTTACGGCGGGCCCTGGCTGGAATGGAACGCACGCCAGGCGGTGCTGTTCGATCTGGGCGCGCGGCGCTTCTACATCTTCAACCTGGTGCTGTACCCGCAGGACTTCATCTACCTGACCGGCCTGCTGATCATCAGCGCCTATGCGCTGTTTTTGTTCACCGCCGTGGCCGGGCGGGTGTGGTGCGGTTTCGCCTGCCCGCAGACGGTCTACACAGAAATCTTTCTGTGGGTCGAACACCGCATCGAAGGCAATCGCAACGCCCGCATGCGCCTGGACGCCGGGCCCTGGACCCTCGACAAGCTGGGGCGCAAGACGGCCAAGCACGCGGTCTGGCTGGGCATCGGGCTGTGGACCGGCATCACCTTCGTCGGCTACTTCACGCCCATCCGCGAACTGCTGGGCTCGATGACGTCCCTGGGCCTGGGGCCGTGGGAGACCTTCTGGGTGCTGTTCTACGGCTTTGCCACCTATGGCAATGCCGGCTGGATGCGCGAGCAGGTGTGCAAGTACATGTGCCCCTATGCCCGCTTCCAGAGCGCGATGTTCGACAAGGACACGCTCATCATCGCCTACGACGAAGCGCGCGGCGAACCCCGCGGCACGCGCAGCCGCAAGCTGCCGGCGCGCGAGCAGGGCCTGGGCGATTGCATCAACTGCGGCCTGTGTGTGCAGGTGTGCCCCACCGGCATCGACATCCGTAAAGGTCTGCAGTACGAGTGCATCGGCTGCGCCGCCTGCGTCGATGTCTGCGACGGCGTGATGGACAAGATGAAGACGCCGCGCGGGCTGATCCGCTACACCTCGCAGAACGGCCTGGCGCAGGGCGCGAGTGCGAAGCAGATGCTGCGGCACGCGGTGCGGCCGCGGGTGCTGGTCTACAGCGCCGTGCTGATGATGATCTGCATCGCCTTCGTCGCCAGCCTGGCACTGCGCACGCCGCTGCGGGTGGATGTGGTGCGCGACCGCGCCACGCTGGCCCGGCTGGTCGAGGATGGGCGCATCGAGAACGTCTACCGCCTGCAACTGATGAACATCACCGAGCACCTCCAGCGTGTGCGCCTCAGCGCCGAGGCCAACCCTGCGCTGCCTGGCCTGGTGCTGTCCGGCCGCGACGAATACCTGCTGGAGCCGGCGGGCGCACGCTGGGTGACGGTGGCCCTGCAATTGCCGCCCGAGTCGGCCGAGGCTGCCGGCCCGGGGGCGCACACGGTGCGCTTCGTCATCGAGACGCTGCCGCCGCAGGACGCACAGGGGAGTGCGCCGGGGCGGCAAGCCGACGATGGCGATCGCAACGAGTCCAGCGTCACGCTGCATGAGGCGTCCACCTTCATCGTCCCGCGATGACGTGGCCGCCATGCCCACCACACGACTCACCCATGACCCACCCATGACCCACCCATCACCAGGAGAATGCGCATGAGCAAGACAGCAGCTGAAGCGGGCGCGCCGCCGCCGCCGTGGTGGCGGGTCGGCATGATGTGGCTGGTGCTGGGCGGGCCCGCCGTGGTCGTGGTCGCCGCCATCGCCACGGGCGTGATCGCTGTGCGGGGGGCCGACAAGGTGGTGCTCGACCCGCGGCCGGCCAGCGCCTCTGAGGCGCCGGCGGTGCAGGGCCGCAACCATGCGGCCAACCCGCGGTGACTTGGCTCACCTGCCGTGATGTGGCCCACCCGCGGTGATGCAACCATGAACGTCTGGCTTCGTCGCGCCGGGGTCGTGCTGTGGCCGGCCTTCCTGGCCGCTGGCGTGCTGACCATGCTGGTCTTCGCCCTGGTCGACCCCGAGGCCTTGCACGGGCCGGGCGGGGTGCCGCTGGGGCTGAGCCGCACAGCGATCTACTCGCTGTCCTTCATCGCTTTTTGGGCTGTGGCAGCCGCGGCGGCCGCGATGACTTTGTGGCTGGCTTCCGGCGAGGCCGAAGCGCCGTCGCGGATCTACCCCGACCCCGATCGCGACCCCGACCTCAGCAGGCGCTCCCGTTGACCAGCGCCTGCAGCGCCGGTGTGTCGAGGATGCGGATCTGGCGTTGCTTCACATCCAACGTGCCGTCGTCCTGCAATTTGCTGAAAGCGCGGCTGACGGTCTCCAGCTTCAGGCCCAGGTAGCTGCCGATCTCCTCACGCGTCATGCGCAGCACCAGCTCGCTGGCCGAGAAGCCGCGCGCCCGCAGGCGCTGCATCAGGTTCAGCAGGAAGGCGGCCAGGCGTTCCTCGGCGCGCATGCTGCCCAGCAGCAGCATCACGCCATGCTCGCGCACGATCTCGCGGCTCATGATGCGGTGGAACTGGCGTTGCAGGTCGCTGAACTCGCGGCTCAGCGTTTCCAGTTCGGCGAAGGGGATGATGCAGACCGAAGAGTCCTCCAGCGCGATGGCATCGCAGGTGTGTCTTTCGGTGCCGATGCCGTCCAGGCCCAGCAGTTCGCCTGCCATCTGGAATCCCGTGACCTGGCTGCGCCCGTCCTCGGCCGTGACGCAGGTCTTGAAGAATCCGGCACGCACGGCGTACAGCGCCGTGAAGGTGTCGCCGTTGTGGAACAGCGCCTCGCCGCGCGCCACGCTGCGGCGCTGATTGACCAGGCCTTCGAGCTGTTCAAGCTGCCCGTCCGACAGACCCATGGGCAGGCACAGTTCACGCAGGTTGCAACTGGCGCACGCCACCTTCAGCGGTTCGATGCGGATCGTGGCACTGGGTTGCATGGCGCGGGGTGGGGCAGGGTGGGTGAGGGCTGGGCCGGGCGAACGACCCGGGCCGATTCTCGGCCATCGCAGCCTGCGCGCGGCTGACACCCTGGGCCGGCCGTTCTCAGGGCCGGACATTGCAGGACGTTTGCGCCAGATCAACGCCCGCCTTCGGCAGGCGAGCACGATCCGTGTCTATGCACACCGTCACTCCGATCCGTGCGCCGAGGCCGTTTTCAGCCACCGCGCTGTCACCGTTGCTGACCCACGAGTTGCTGCAGCGCATGGACCAGCCCGGGCCGCGCTACACCTCGTACCCCACGGCCGACCGCTTTGTCGATGCCTGGGGCGCCGAACAGCACCACGCTGCGCTGGCGCAGCGCCGGGAAGCGGTCGTTGCGCCGCCGCTGTCGGTGTACGTGCATGTGCCGTTCTGCGAGTCGGTCTGCTACTACTGCGCCTGCAACAAGATCATCACCCGCCATCACGAGCGCGGCACCGAGTACCTGGACTGGCTGGAACGCGAACTGGCGCTGACCGTCGATGTGATGGGCCGCGGCCAGGCGCTGTCGCAATTGCACCTGGGCGGGGGCACACCAACCTTCCTGTCCGACGCCGAACTGGCGCGGCTGATGGCGGCGCTGCGGCGCGACTTCAATTTGCTGCCGGGGGCTGAATGTGCCATCGAGGTCGACCCGCGCACGGTCACGCCGCAGCGGCTGCAGCACCTGCGCGAACTCGGCTTCAACCGCCTGAGCCTGGGCGTGCAGGACTTCGACCCCGCTGTGCAGGCCGCCGTGCACCGCATCCAGCTGCAGGCCGATGTACAGGTGCTGGTCGGTGCCGCGCGCGAGCTGGGCTTCGAGTCGATCAACGTCGACCTGATCTACGGTCTGCCGCGGCAGACTCCGGCCTCGTTTGCGCGCACCGTGGCCGAGGTGGCGAAAATGCGGCCAGACCGCATTGCGCTGTATGGCTACGCGCACCTGCCCGCACGCTTCAAGCCGCAGCGCCGCATCGACGCGGCCGAACTGCCCAGCGGCGAACAGCGGCTGCGCATGCTGGGCGGGGCCATCGAGGGCTTCATCGGCAGCGGCTACGCCTACATCGGCATGGACCACTTCGCGCTGCCCGAAGACGCCTTGGCGGTGGCACAGCGCCAGGGCCGGCTGCACCGCAACTTTCAGGGCTACAGCACCCAGCCCGAGGGCGACCTGCTGGGACTGGGGGTGTCGGCCATAGGCCGCATCGGCGCCAGCCACAGCCAGAACGCCAAGACCCTGCCCGAGTACCAGGACGCACTGGCGCAGGGCCGACTTCCGGTCGTGCGCGGGCTGGCGCTGAGCCGCGACGACCTGCTGCGCCGCAGCGTCATCATGGCGCTGATGTGCCAGGGGCGGGTGGATGTCGAAGCCGTCGAGCAGGCCCACCTGGTGCGCTTCGATACCTGTTTTGCCAACGAACTGGCCGCATTGCAACCGATGGCCGAGGCCGGGCTGGTCGAGTTGTCGGCGCAGGCGATACAGCTGACGCCGCTGGGCTGGTTCTTCGTGCGCGCGGTGGCCATGGTGTTCGACCGCCATCTGCAGGCCGACACCGCAAGACAGCGCTTCTCGCGCATCATCTGAGCATGTTTGCCGGTTCATTTTCGTCACGGGGTACGCAGTTGCCCCGACGCCCACACGTCACCCGCCCATGGCCCTGGACGCCGCACTGATCGCCAGCGCCGCGCTGCTGGGCCTGGCCGGTGCGCCGCACTGCGCGGCCATGTGCGCGGCGCCTTGCACTGCGGTGGTCGGACGCGACGGCGCGGCGGCGCAAGCGGTCTTTCATGGCGCGCGCATTGCCAGTTATGCGTTGGCCGGTGCGGTGGTGGCCAGCAGCGCCGGCGCGCTGTCTGCGCTGGCCCAGGCCAGCCCGGCGCTGCGGCCGTTGTGGGTGCTGGTGCAGGCCGCAGCCTTGGCGCTGGGCCTGTGGCTGCTGTGGCAGGGGCGACAACCGGCGTGGATGGGGGCGGTGGGGCGCCGTGCTGTGCCGGGCTTGCCGGCTGGCGCCACAACGGTCGGCGCCATTTCGGCCAGCCCCTTGTCTGCCAGCGCCACAACATCCGGCACTGGCGCCGCCGTCATCCGCCTGCACCGCCAGCCGGGCGCAGTCTGGCGCAGTGCCGCCGCCGGCGGGCTGTGGGTGGCCTGGCCTTGCGGGCTGCTGCATTCGGCCCTGCTGGTGGCGGCGATGAGCAACACCGCAGCCGCCGGCGCGGCGGCCATGGCCGCTTTTGCGGCCTTGTCGGCGGCAGGCCTGGTGTGGGGCCCCTGGCTGTGGCGGCGCCTGGGCACGCGGGCCGAGCCCTGGGCTGCGCGGCTGGCCGGTCTGGCGCTGGCGGCTGCAGCCGGCTGGGCCCTGCTGCACGGCGTCTGGCACGACATCGCGGTGTACTGCGGCTGGGCCTGAAAACGTCGGCAAGACGCGGGCCGGCCGCCCGCGCGCCGGCAGTGGCAAACCAGCAGTCACCCGGGAGTCGTCGAATAGAATTTGACCCGCCTGGGCAAGCACATCGACAAGCACAGCAAGACCCTGCAACCCTGTCCGGGCGTCAATGCGTCCAGGAGATAAAACAGCATGTATCAGCACATCAAGGTGCCCGCCGACGGCCACAAGATCACCGTCAACGCCGACTATTCGCTCAACGTGCCCGACGAGCCGATCATTCCCTTCATCGAGGGTGACGGCACCGGCATGGACATCACGCCGGTGATGCTGAAGGTGGTGGACGCGGCCGTGGCCAAGAGCTACGGCGGCAAGCGCAAGATCCACTGGATGGAGGTCTATGCCGGCGAGAAGAGCACCCGCGTCTACGGCCCCGATGTGTGGCTGCCCGAAGAGACACTGCACGCCGTGCGCGACTACGTCGTCAGCATCAAGGGCCCGTTGACCACGCCCGTGGGCGGCGGCATCCGCAGCCTGAACGTGGCACTGAGGCAAGAGCTGGACCTGTACGTCTGCCTTCGCCCCATCCAATACTTCAAGGGCGTGCCCAGCCCGGTGAAAGAGCCCGAGAAGACGCACATGGTGATCTTCCGCGAGAACAGCGAAGACATCTACGCCGGCATCGAGTTCGAGGCCGAGAGCGACAAGGCCAAGAAGCTCATCAAGTTCCTGCAGGAAGAGATGGGCGTGAAGAAAATCCGCTTCCCCGACACGTCGGGTATCGGCATCAAGCCCGTCAGCCGCGAAGGCACCGAGCGCCTGGTGCGCAAGGCCATCCAGTACGCCATCGACAACGACAAGCCCAGCGTGACCATCGTGCACAAGGGCAACATCATGAAGTTCACCGAAGGCGGCTTCCGCGACTGGGCCTACGCCCTGGCGCAGAAGGAATTCGGTGCGCAGTTGATCGACGGCGGCCCGTGGTGCAAGTTCAAGAACCCGAAGACCGGCCGCGACATCGTCATCAAGGACAGCATCGCCGACGCCTTCCTGCAGCAGATCCTGCTGCGCCCGGCCGAGTACAGCGTGATCGCCACGCTGAACCTGAACGGTGACTACGTCTCGGACGCGCTGGCCGCACAAGTCGGCGGAATCGGCATCGCGCCGGGTGCCAACCTCAGCGACAGCGTGGCCATGTTCGAAGCCACCCACGGCACCGCGCCCAAGTACGCCGGCAAGGACTACGTGAACCCGGGTTCCGAGATCCTCAGCGCCGAGATGATGTTGCGCCACATGGGCT
>JBBSCX010000122.1:0-9318 GCA_038249905.1 Burkholderiales bacterium | reverse complement strand
GGGAACACTTTCACGAGCTCGACCGCAAGGGCCTGATGATGTATGGGCAGATGACCGCGGGCAGCTGGATTTACATCGGCAGCCAGGGCATCGTGCAGGGCACCTACGAGACCTTCGTCGAAGCCGGACGGCAGCATTACGGTGGCGATCTGGCGGGCCGCTGGATCCTTACGGCGGGCCTCGGTGGCATGGGCGGCGCGCAACCGCTGGCGGCCAGTTTTGCCGGGGCCAGCAGCCTGAGCATCGAATGCCAGCAAAGCCGCATCGACTTCCGCCTGCGCAGCCGTTATGTCGATGAACAGGCCACCGATATCGACGACGCGCTGGCCCGCCTGGCCCGCTACACGGCAGAAAAACGCGCCGTGTCGGTGGCTCTGCTGGGCAATGCGGCCGAGTTGCTGCCCGAGATGGTGCGCCGTGCACAAGCCGGTGGCCTGCGTCCCGACCTCGTCACCGACCAGACCAGCGCCCACGACCTGATCCACGGCTACCTGCCGCCCGGCTGGTCCGTCGACCGCTGGCGCGCCGCCCAGGCCGACCCGGCGCAGCACGCGTCGCTGCGTGCCGCCGCTGCGGCCGGCTGCGCGCAGCATGTGCAGGCCATGCTGGCCTTTCAGGCGTTGGGCGTGCCGACGGTGGACTACGGCAACAACATCCGCCAGGTGGCGCTGGACGAGGGCGTCGCGAACGCATTCGACTTTCCGGGCTTCGTGCCGGCCTATGTGCGGCCGCTGTTCTGTCGCGGCCGCGGCCCCTTCCGCTGGGTGGCGCTGAGCGGCGACCCCGAGGACATCCGCAAGACCGACGCGAAGATGAAAGCGCTTTTCCCTGCCGACGCGCCCCTGCATCGCTGGCTGGACATGGCCGCAGAACGCATCGCCTTCCAGGGTCTGCCGGCGCGCATCTGCTGGATCGGCCTGGGTGAACGGCATCGCGCCGGCCTGGCCTTCAACGACATGGTGCGCACGGGCGAATTGAAGGCGCCCGTCGTCATCGGCCGCGACCACCTGGACAGCGGCAGCGTCGCCAGCCCCAACCGCGAGACCGAAGCGATGAAGGACGGCAGCGACGCCGTCAGCGACTGGCCGCTGCTGAATGCATTGCTGAACACCGCCAGCGGCGCCAGCTGGGTCAGCCTGCACCACGGCGGTGGCGTCGGCATGGGCTACAGCCAGCACAGCGGGGTGGTGGTCGTCTGCGATGGCACCGATGCCGCGGCCCGGCGCATCGAAAGGGTGCTGTGGAACGACCCCGCCACCGGCGTCATGCGCCACGCCGATGCCGGCTACGACGAGGCGGTGGCCTGCGCGCGGGCGCAGGGCCTGAAACTGCCGATGGTCCCGGGGGCGCACTGATGCTGCTGCGCCCGGGTGAGCTGACGCTCGACGAACTGCAGGCCATCCACGGCGGGGGCGACGGGCGGGTCCAGCCCCTGCTGATCGACCCGCAGGCCCTGCCCGGCATCCGCGCCAGTGCCGCATTGGTGGCCGCAGCGGCGGCGGGTGACGCGCCGGTGTACGGCGTCAACACCGGCTTCGGCAAGCTGGCCAGCACACGCATCAGCGCCGCCGACCTGGCGACCCTGCAGGTCAACCTGATCCGCAGCCACAGCGTCGGCGTCGGCGCGCCGATGTCGCCACCCGTGCTGCGCCTGATGCTGGCGATGAAGGCCGCCAGCCTGGCGCGCGGCCACAGCGGTGTGCGGCCCCTCGTCATCGACACCCTGGTGGCCGTGCACAACGCCGGCCTGGTGCCGGTGGTGCCCAGCCAGGGCAGCGTCGGCGCCTCGGGCGACCTGGCGCCGCTGGCGCACATGACGCTGGCGCTGATGGGCGAAGGCGAGTGCTTCGATGCCGCCGGGGTGCGGCGGCCCGCCGCCCAGGCCCTGGCCGCAGCCGGCATCGCCCCGTTGCGGCTGGCGGCCAAGGAAGGCCTGGCGCTGATCAACGGCACCCAGGCCAGCACGGCGCTGGCGCTGCACGCGCTGTTCCGCTTCGAGCCGGTGCTGGAAGCGGCGCTGGTGATCGGCGCATTGACCGTGGACGCCGCGCGCGGCAGCGACGGCCCCTTCGACCCGCGCATCCATGCGCTGCGTGGCCAGCCGGGGCAGATCGACGTCGCCCGCTACTACCGCGCGCTGCTGGCAGGCAGCGCCATCCGTGCCAGCCATGCCGAGGGCGACGACCGCGTGCAGGACCCCTATTGCCTGCGCTGCCAGCCCCAGGTGGTCGGCGCCTGCCTGGACCAGCTGCGCCATGCGGCCAAGGTCTTGCTGTGCGAGGCCAATGCCGTCACCGACAACCCGCTGGTGTTTGTCGATGCGCAATCAGATGCAGACAGGGATGCCGATACCGATGCCGATGCTGACGCCGCTGGTGGCGGTGCCATCGTCAGCGGCGGCAACTTTCACGCCGAACCCGTGGCCCTGGCCTGCGACGCCATGGCCTGCGCCATCGCCGAGGTCGGCGCCATCGCCGAGCGCCGCATCGCCATGTTGATCGACTCCAGCGTGTCGCGCCTGCCGCCGTTCCTGAGTGCCGACGCGGGGCTGAACAGCGGCTTCATGATCGCCCATGTCACCGCCGCCAGCCTGGCCAGCGAAAACAAGAGCCTGGCCCACCCCGCCAGCGTCGACAGCCTGCCCACCAGTGCCAACCAGGAAGACCATGTGTCGATGGCCACCTTCGCGGCGCGCCGGCTGCAGCCCATGGTCGACAACGTGGCCCACATCCTGGCCATCGAATGGCTGGCTGCCGCCCAGGGCATCGAGTTCCTGCGCCCGCTGGCCAGCTCGGCGCCGCTGGAAGCCGCCCATGCCCTGCTGCGGCAAGCCTGCGCGGCGATGCCCACCGACCGCTACATCGCGCCCGATATCGAGGCCGCTGCGGCACGCGTCAACGGTGGCGCGCTGTCGGCCGTGTGGCGCAGCCTGCCGGGGTTGCCGGCACTGTGGGTGCCGGCGTGAACGAGCGGCGAACGGGCGGCTGTCTGCGCGGCCATGACCGGGCCCGCACCGGCCTGAAGCGGAATTGACATCGCCATGATGCCCTGCGCCCCCACGGACCCGGGGGGCCTCATCCCGCGGTGGCTTGACACGGGTGCGTGCAAACGGCACAACATCCGGTTGCACATCAGGGAGATACAGGAATGACCGAGAAGACAGGGCGCAGCGGCGTCACCCACCTCACGGGGCGCACCGCCCAGGCTACCCGGGCTACCCGGGCTACCCGGACCGCTCGGGCCGCCCTGGCCGCCCTGGCCACCCGGGCCAGCTTGGCGCTGCTGGCCGCGGTGGTCACCGGCGCCATGCTGGCCGGCTGCGGCAGTGCGCCCGAGAAGCCGCTGCCGCGCACGGTGTTGCCGCCGGTGCAGCACCCGGCCGACAACCCGGCCACGCCGGCCAAGATCGACCTGGGCAAGCAGTTGTTCGTCGACACGCGGCTGTCGGGGTCGGGCAAGACCTCGTGCCAGAGCTGCCACTACCGCCATCTGGGCTGGACCGACGGCAAGACCCTGTCCACACGCGACGACGGCAAGCTCAACACGCGCCACACGCCGTCGCTCTACAACGTCGGCCACCAGACCGCCTGGTACTGGGACGGCCGCGCGACGACGCTGGAAGGGCAGGTGCTGGCCGCCTGGCGTTCCCAGAGCGGCGCCGACCCGGCCCAGGTGGCGGTGCTGCTGGACAAGGTCGAGGGCTACGCGCTGCAGTTCGACCTCGTCTTCGGCGGTGTGGCCACGCCCGAGAACATCGTGCAGGCGCTGTCGGCCTACCTGCGCACGAAGGTCAGCGAAAACTCGCCCTGGGACCGCTACGAGGCCGGCGACTTGAAGGCGGTCAGCGCGCAGGCCATCGAGGGCTACAAGATCTTCGCCGGCAAGGGCGGCTGCATCGCCTGCCACGCGCCGCCTTACTACGGCAACAGCACGTTCTTCAACACCGGCCTGGAAGCCGACAAGCGCAGCCCCGACCCGGGTCGGTTTGGTGTCACTCAGATCGAGACCGACCGCGGCGCCTTCAAGACACCCAGCCTGCGCTCGGCCGCACTGTCCGCGCCCTACTTCCACGACGGCAGCGCCCGCACGCTGCGGGCCGCTGTCGAGTACATGGCCAGTGGCGGCAAGCGCGACAAGAACAAGAGTGCGCTGATGAAAGACCGCGACCTGGACAGCGAAGAGGTCGAGCAGCTGGTGGCCTTCATCACCACCTTGACCAGCGGCGAAGGCTGGCGCGCGCCGCAGTTGCCTTGAGTGGCCACTGCAGCCGCTGCAGACGCTACAGCCGCTGCACCCGTTGAATCCCGATGACTGATCCCGACGCCGCCGCGGACTTCGACGATCTGCTGCAACGCACCAACGCCGGCGAGCCCGGCGCGAGCGAACGCCTGTTCGCCGTCGCCTACGGCGAGTTGCGACAGCTGGCCCGCTCACGCCTGCGCGGCGGCGGGCGCAACACCCTGCTGGACACCACGGCGCTGGTGCACGAGACCTACCTGCGGCTGCTGGGCAGCGGCCGCCTGCACCTCGAGTACCGCCGCGCCTTCTTCGCCTACGCCGCCAAGGTGATGCGCTCGGTCATCATCGATGCGGTGCGCCAGCGCCACGCCGAGCGCCATGGCGGCGGCAGCGAACACCTGGCGCTGGACACATTGCTCAGCGAGTCCTTGCCCCAGACCGGCGCCGCAGAACTGTTGCGCGTGCACGAGGCGCTGGACGCCCTGGCCCAGGCCGAGCCGCGCCTGGCCCAGGTGGTGGAGATGCGCTTTTTCGGTGGCTACAGCGAAGCCGAGATGGCCGAGGCCCTGGGCCTGACCGAGCGCACCGTGCGCCGCGACTGGGACAAGGCGAGGCGTCTGCTGGGCGTGATGCTGCAGGCTTGATCAGGGCTGCGGCGCGACGTAGGACGTGCCTTCGATCTGGCCGTCGCTGAGCCCCGCCGCATTGCCGCAGGCGTACGCGCACGCCAAGGGGTTGGAGTGGGTGCTGCACTGCTGCATGCAGCGACTGAACCTCGGACCCATCGCCAAAGGCAGCTTTCCAATCAGACTGTTGGGCTGGGGCACCGTGCCGCAGGCCGCCCCCTGGCAGTCCCATGGGTACAAGCCGCGCAGCCTGCCCTTGCTGGCCAGGATCTCCCGGTTGAACCCGGTCCCGGTCGGGGCTGGCAACGGCCCAAGCCGTTTCGGGGGCGCCGGCAGGGCACCCAGGTCGGGCTGGGCGATAACGGGCTGTGCGGTGGCCGGCCCGAAGCCCGTGACCGCGGCAAGTACGGTCAGAGCGGCCAGCGTGGCCAGGTTGGAAAGGACACCCCGGACGCGGCGCAGCGCCAGCGCCGCGATCGGGTACTTGGGGCTGCGGGAAATGTCGTTGTTCATCTCATCCTCCTGGGGTTTCACCACACCATGCTGCGGGCCGCGGCGGGATTGCCCGCCAGGGACTGCAGTTCGCTGCGCAAGCCGGCGTCGGCTGGCAGCATGGCAATGTAGTCGCGCACCGCACCATCCAGGGCAGTGCGGGCATCGGCGTCGCCACCGGGGCCTGCCGCCAGTGCGCTCACCAGCAGGGCCTCGACGGCCTGGCGCCGACGCAGCGGGTGCGCCGCGGGCAGGGCCGCGGCCAGCAGCGCGGCAGCGCGGTCCAGCAGTTGCGCCGCCGCCGGCAAGTCGCCACGACGCCGCGCGATGGTGGCCTGCAGGTGCAGCGCCTGCGCCAGGTCCACCGGCGCGATCACGGTTGCCGCCGGGTCTGGCGCAGTGCCGCGTATGGTGCCGGGCTTGGTGCCGGGCTCGGTGCCGGGGGAAGGGCCGGGCGGTGCACCAGGCGGCATGCCGGGGGGCGAGGCCAGCTTGACGGTCCCGGGCTGCAGGTGTGCGGCCACCAGGGGTCCGAGCAGCGCTGCCGCCGTGTCGTCGTCGCCAGCGCGCAGTGCCAGTTCGGCGGCCACACGCCGGGCGCGCAGCCGTTCGACGCCGTTCTCGGGCAGACCCATGCCGGCCTGCAGCGCCGTCATCGCGCGCAGGTCGGCTTGCGCCTGCCCGTGTTCGCCCAGCGCCGCAGCGGCGCGGGCACGGGCCTGCAATGACAGTGCCCGTTCATTGACGCTGCCTCCGGCCTGGGCCACCTGCAGTGCGGCGTCGGCCTGCTGGCGCGCCAGCGTCCAGCGGCCCAGTGCCAGTTGCGACTGCGCCTGCATGCGCAGCGCCGTGGCGTGCAGCGGACTTGCACTTTCGTCCGCAGCCAGCCGCGCCAGCACTTCCAGGGCCTGCACATGCTGTCCTAGATCGGCCTGGATCACGGCGTCCCACAGCAGCAGCAGGTGGCGGTCGCCGACGCGCAACCGCAGCCCCGCGGCGTCGTCCAGCGCGGGCTTCAGCGCCAAGCCGGCTTCGGCCAGGCGCCCGGCGTTGCGCAGCGTCACCGCCAGACGCAGCCGCGACATCACGGTTTCGGGGTGCAAGGCGCCCCAGGCCGCCACGCTCTCGGCAATGCTTGCCTGCGCATGGTGCAGGGCGGCGGCCGTATCGCCCTGACGCCGCGTCAGGTCCAGCAGCGCCCAATGGGCATAAGCGCGGGCCTTGGTGCAAGGCACGCCGCGGGCGTTGCAGTCGTGCAGCGCGCGACGGGCCAGCTCGCCGGCGGCCTGTGCCTCGTCAGGTCGGGACTCCAGCAACTGCATGGCCAGTTGCGCCCGTGCGCGGGCCAGCGCCGGGTCGCCAGCGTTGGCGTGTGCCTGCAGCAGCGCGTGGCCGTCGCGCAAGGCGCGCAGCGCGGCGTCCCCTTCGCCGAAGCGGCGCAATACGACGCCCAACTGCACCAGTACATCGCCCCGCAGGGCCGGCTGGCCGGCGAAAGCGGTGTCGGCGCGTTCGCGCGCGGCCAGCAACATCTGCGGACCGGTGATGTCCTGGGCGCGCTGACCTTGTCTGGGCTCGGCGTTCTGCAGCAGTTCGAACAGGAAGGCGCGCGCCTGCGCCGTGCGTTCTTCCCCGGCCTGCACCCGGGCCTGTTGCTGCAGCAGCAGCGTGGCTGCGCCCAACACGGCCACGCTGGCCAGCGCCGCACCGGCCAGGGGCCAGCGACGACGGCGCAACAGCAGGCGCAGGCGGTGGCTGAGCGGGCCCGGTTCGGACCGAAGCGGGCGCAGCGCCAGCACCCGCTGCAACTCGTCGGCCAGGCGCTCGACAGAGCTGAAGCGGTCGGCCGGGCGCGGCTGCAGCGCGCGGCGCAGCACCGTGGCCAGGTCGCGGCCCAGGGCGGGGCTGAGCGAAGGCGGGGAGGCATCGCCAGCCGCCGGGGTGGGCAGCACGCCGGTCAGCAGTTCGTGCGCCACCACGGCCAGCGCGTACTGGTCGGTGGCGGTGGTGGCCGGCTCGCCGCGCATCTGCTCGGGCGCGGCATAACCCGGCGTGTGGGTGCGGCGCAGCTCGGCACTGCTGGCGTCGCCGCTGCCGCCATCGGCGGCAACGGCGGCAGCGGGCTCGGCGTCCAGCAGCCGGGCGATGCCGAAGTCGAGCAATTTGAGCCGGCCCTCCTCGTCGACCATCAGGTTGGACGGCTTGATGTCGCGGTGCACGACCAGATGGGCATGGGCATGGGCGACTGCGGCACAGGCCTGCAGCAGCAGGCGCAGGCGCGACGCGCGGTCCAGGTGGTGCTGTGCAGCGTGGGCCAGCAACGGCAGGCCGATCACCGCTTCGATCACCAGGTAGGGCCAGCCCTGGGCGTCGATGCCGGCGTCGTGGAGGTGGGCGATGTGGGGATGCACCATCCGCGCCGCGATGCGGCGCTCGCCGGCCATGCGCTCAGCCAGGCGCTGGGCCCAACGCGCCGCAAGGCTCGGCCCCAGATCGACAGACCGGTACCGCGGCAGTTTCAGCGCCACCTGGCGCTCGAACAGGCCGTCGGCACGTTCGGCCAGCCAGACGCGGCCCATGCCGCCGCGGCCCAGTTCGCGCAGCAGCCGCCAGGGACCGACCAGGTCGCCGGGCGCCTCGCTGACCGCGGTCGCGTCCAGCGTCAGGTCGGGCAGGCGCGGCAAGTCTTTCAGCGGTGCCAGCGGGTCGTCATCGGCCTGCACGCCCAGCATGCGTTGCAAACCGGGCTGCAGATGGGCCACGTCAGCAGGCAATGCCGCGAGCCAGGCTGCCCGTTGTGCGGCCGGCAAGGCAGCGGCCTCGTCGAACAGACGGCTGAGCGCGGCGATGTCGGCAGCTGACAGCGGCATGGGGCGGGGCGCGGGGCGCGGGGCGGGAGCCCTGTGGCGGGCGGTCGGTCGGTGGACAGGCGGGACGAGCAGCCCGGTGGCGCCGCGTGGCGGGCAGACGGCAAGTGTTGGCGCGGGTCGCGGGCTTGTCCAGTCGCCGATGTGGGATTCGTCACTGGGCGCCCGCGTCCATCGGGGATAGGAATACGAGGTACGGACGCGGGCGAAAGCGGGGCGGGCCCTGACAGGGCCGTGGCGCGCAGGCGCACACGGCCAAGGTCTCAGAGCCTGGGTAGAGCGGGCGCCGTCGACGCCTGCGCCACGGGCGCGGCCTTCTTTGCCGCCAGCAGCGCTTCGCTTTCAGCGTCGTAGCGCTGCGCCACCAGCAGCTGGCTGCCCAGCAACACGGCGGTGGCCAGCGCGGCGCCGGCCAGCGACCCCAGTCGCAGGCCTCGCGGCGCGGCGGGCCAGGCTTGTTTGCAGTTCTTCATGATGCGGTCCTCTTCGGTTGGATGGGGGCCGGCACAGGGCCTCCACACTCAGCCGAACGCGGCGCTCGCACCCAACCGGACAGCGCTTGTGCGATGCACGCTGCGGCAGGCGCGTGCCATCCACCCAGTGGGGGACGGCGCGGGTCGGACCCTCAGTCCAACAGTTCCTTCGGCACATTGCCGCCGTTGGCCGCCACATGGCCCAGCACGTTCTTGTGCAGCCACATGTTCATCTGCGCCGAGTCGCCCATTGTCTCGACCGGGCAGTGCAGTTCCTCGGCCAGCGCCTTGCGGTTGGCCAGGCTGCTGTCCATGCCCAGCAATTTCATCAGGTCGACGATGGAGACGCGCCAGTTCAGCTTCTCCGGGTGCTTCTTCGCAAGTGCCTCCAGCTGGCTGACGACATCGACCATGGCGATGGGGGCCGGTGCGGCGGGTTCGGCTGTGGCCAGGGCCGCTGCGGTAGGCGCAGCAGCCACCGGTGGCGCGGTGGCGGCGGGTGCGGTGACCGTGGGTGCGGGTGCGGGTGCAGCCTCGGCCTTCTTCATGCCGAGCTTTTCGAGGATGGTGCTGAAGATGCTCATGGAGGACTCCTTGCGGTTGCGTTGACGGTCGATTGTG
>JBBSCX010000121.1:0-9368 GCA_038249905.1 Burkholderiales bacterium | reverse complement strand
CCATCTCATCGGCCTGGACTTCTCGGCCGCGCCCGCCGTGCAGCGCCTGGGCGGCGACGCCCGCCTGCTGCGCGACCGCGCCGTGACCGCGCTGCGCCTGTGGCTGGAACGCCTGGCGGCCAGCGACGGCTCGCCCGTGGTGCTGCTGCTGGACGACGTGCACTGGGCCGACGACGCATCGCTCGACGCGCTGGTGGCGCTGTTCAAGGCCGCTTCATCCGAAAAGTCGGGCCCGCTGCTGGCGCTGCTGTGCGCGCGCCCGGGCCTGATCGAGCGCGTGCCCGACTGGGGCGAAGGCTTGCCACAGCACGAACGTTTGACGCTGCAGCCGCTGGACGCGGCGCAAGGCAGCGCGCTGACCCTGTCGCTGCTGCAACGGCTGAACCCGGTGCCGGCTGCGCTGGCCGAGTTGATCGACCGCCGCGCCGAAGGCAACCCCTACTACGCCGAAGAACTGGTGGGCATGCTGCTGGACCAGGGCGTGATCAGCAGCGAGAGTGGCAAGGACAGCGGCGGCGATGACAACAGCGATGACAACGGCGAATGGCGCTTCCACCCCGAACGCCTGAACCCGCAGCGCCTGCCCACCACGCTGACCGGCGTGCTGCAGGCGCGCCTGGATGCGCTCGCCCCCGCCGCCCGGCGTGCGTTGCAAATGGCCAGCGTCATCGGCCCGGTGTTCTGGGACGATGCCCTGGGGGCGCTGGACGCGCAAGGCCCGGACGCCTTGCCCGCGCTGCAGCGCAAGTCGCTGGTGCAACTGCGGCCCACCAGCGCCTTTGGCGACACGGCTGAAGAAGCTTTCCAGCACCACCTGCTGCACCAGGTCAGCTACGACACCGTGCTGAAACCGCAGAAACGCGAAGCGCACGCGCGCGCTGCGGCCTGGCTGACGCAGCGGGTGGGCGAGCGCAGCGACGAGTACCTGGGCATCACCGCAGAGCACTTTGCGCGGGCGGGTGAGCATGTGCTGGCGGCGGACTGGTTCTTTCGTGCCGCGTGGCGAGCTGAGGCCCGCTTCGCCTTCAAGATCTCGCTGCAGTACCTCGACCACGCTGAGGCACAGGCTGGGCTTCAAACCGAGCCGTTGCCGCCGCAGCGCAAAGCCGAGATGTTGCGTAGGCGAAGTCGCCTGTCGGACTGCCTTGCCCTGCGCGATCAGCAGACACAGACCCTGGACACGCTGCTGGCATTGGGCGAGACACATGGCGAGCCGCCGTGGATCGCATGGGCCTTGTCGGAAAAGACGCTGCTGGCCTACCGCACGGGGCGGCTGGAACTGGCAGAAGCCACAGGGCGCCGGGGCGCCGAGGTGGCTGAGAGCATTGACGATGCGAGAGACGCTGCCATATGCCGCGGCAACCTGGCCTGGATGGCGATTGAACGGCGCGAATTTGATCTTGCAAGCCAAGAGTTGGCGGCAGCATCGCGCTGGGCCGCATTGGCGCGTCAGCGGATGGAGAAGCGGTCTGACGGCATCTACGAAGTTCAGATTTTGTTGATCGAGGCCGAACTCCATAGCGCCCTGAATGACGACAGTGGCACAGGCGCTGCGCTCGCGCGGGCACTTGCGATCGCAGGCGCCTTGCACGCGCCACGGCTCGAATGCTCGTGCCGCGGGGGCGTGGCGACGCTGGCGCTGAGCCGCGCCGAGTTGACGGCGGCCGCCGTCCACATCGAGGAGATGGCGCGCCTGGCTGCCGAGTTCGGCCTTGGACATCAGGCCGCCACTGCGCAGGAGTTACGCGCCAAATTGCATTTGCAGGCCGGGCAATGGGACGCCGCTGAACGCGAAGCGGCGGCGTGTGGCGCCAGCTGCAGCAAGGTAAGCGATGTGGTCAAAACCCTCAAGTGCCACAACCTGCAGGCCGAAGCGCTGTGGCGGGGTGGCCAGACAGCGGCAGCGGCGGCGATTTGGCAAGAAACGGCCACGGCCTTGCAGCAGCGTGGCGACGAGGCCAGCGCGCGCGCGGTGCGGCTGCGGCTGGCCGATGCGCGGGCTGGCTCGGGCCAGGCCGAGGACATCGATGCCGCCCGACAGGCGGTGCTGGCCGAACTGCCCGCCTTGCAAGAGCGTGATGCGCTGGCCATGGCCGAATTACCGCTCGCAGCACGCCTGGCCGCCTGGCGTGTGCTGCACCGCGCGGGCGACCCGGCCGCGGCCGGCCAATTGGCGCTGGCGGCGGCCGAACTGGAGCAGGTTGTGGGCGGTTTCAGCGACCCCGAGGTGCGCGATCGAGTGCGCCACACCGTGCCCTGGCACCGCGACGTGGCCGAGGCGCTCGCCCCATCGAACGCCCGCGCTTGAAGTCCCGCGCGCCAAAGGTCTGAGCCGCGCGCCAGACTGCCGCAGGCCCGGCCCGGGCGTCGGCCGTGCGTTCGGCTGACACCGAGTCGACGCTCTGGCCCGCTGGTCACTATTGAACAGCGGCGCGCCTGAAGCGCCCGTCGCCGCGAACATGCCTTCATCGGTCAGCCAATGCTGGCCGTTCGAAGGGAGCTCCGCATGTCGCAACGCACCGCCCGCACCGATGCCGTCATCGTCTCGATGGCTGTCTCGATGACCGCCTGGATCGGGGCTGGCCCCGCGCCTGCAGCAAATGCGCTGCCGACCGGCGCGCCACGGTTCTGAGGCGGCGCCATGGACACCCTGCAAACGATCCTTGGGCCGGATGTATTGGGCTGGGCTGCGGCGCTGCTGACCCTGCTGACCTTCTTCAGCGCCGACATGCGCCGGCTGCGCCTGCTGGCGCTGGCCGGCAATGCCGCCTTCATCGCCTACGGTTCGATGGCCCAGTTGCTGCCGGTGCTGGTGCTGCACCTGGCGCTGGTGCCGGTCAACCTGTGGCGGCTGAACCAGGCGTTCCAGCGCAAGCCGGCTGCTCCGCATGCGAAGGCCACACACGCGCAGACCGCGGCCAGGCGACCCAGCGGCTGGACACCCACGCCCCGCGGTGCGCGTGTCAGTCGCCGCGTGCGGCGCGGTGGCGACCCTTCGTCCGCGACCGGCTCTGAGACGGGCACCGCGGCCACGGCTGTCCGGCGCCACGGCGCGCCCTGCCAAGCCTGAGTCGCCATGCCTTGTGGCCCAGGCGCGCCAGACAAGCCGGTCGGTGGTCGGCCCTCGGTGGTCGGCCGTCAGTAGTCGGCCGTCATCAATCGGCCATCCGCAGCCTCTGCGATCATTGCTGCAGCCACACCCGGGTCATCGCGCCCGGGTCCATTGCAGAAAGGTCGTGAACGAGATGTCCGCAAAGACGGTCCGCACCATGTGCCCGATGAGTTGCCATCCGACGCTGTGCGGCATGCTGGTGCAAGTCGATGGTGACAAGCTCTTGAGCGTCAAGGGCGACCCGGGCAATCCGGACAGCCAGGGCTTTCTGTGCATTCGGGGTCAGGCGTCGCCAGAGATCTTCGGCAATCCGAACCGGCTCTTGCATCCGCTGGTGAGGGATCGGCGTGGCGATGATTTCCGCCGCGCCAGCTGGGACGAAGCGCTGGGCCACATCGCCACGGCCATCGCGGCATCGCCTGCAAAGGCGACGGCGATTTGGCCCGGGCACGGCACGTTCACGACCAATTACGGCACCCGCATCAGCGCGCAATTGCTGGCGCGATTCGCCAACTTCCATGGCAGTCAGTTCTGGAACCCGACGATGATCTGTTGGGGCCTGGGCGCCTACGGTCTGGGCATGACCGGGATGCTGGAGACGCACACCAAGGAGGACATGGGCGAACATTCGAAACTGATCTTGCTGTGGGGCGCCAATCTGGCCAGCCAGCCCAATACGGCGCGCCACCTGCTGGCGGCAAAACGCCGCGGTGCGCATGTCGTGACGATCGATGTTCGCCACACCGAAGCCGCCGCCAAGTCAGATGAGGTGCTGCTGATTCGTCCGGGCACCGACACCGCGTTGGCATTGGCGATGATCCACCTCATTTGCAGCGAGAACCTGCACGATGCCGATTTCGTTTCTCGGCAAACGCTGGGTTTCGAATCGCTGAAGATGCATGTGCGCAATTGCACCGCCGCATGGGCAGCATCGATCACCGGCGTTTCGGCCGATCGCATCGTGGCGCTGGCCCGCCGTTATGCGTCCACCAAGCCGGCGATGATCGTGCTGGGCGGCAGTTCGATGCACAAAGGCGACAACGGCTGGCAGGCCGGGCGCGCCATCGCGTGCCTGCCCGGGCTGACCGGCAACGTCGGCCTGCCCGGTGCGGGTTTCGGCCCCCGACACGGCAGCGCGGCGCATGGTCGCGGCATGGGCGACATCACCGCGCCGGACCGCCGCGCAGCCGGTTCGGCGATGCCCAATCAGATGGCCGGCGTGCTGGCCGCGTTGAATGGCGGCCAGATCGACAACCTGCTGCTGATGGGCAGCAACATGCTGTCCTCATTCGCCGATGCCAACTCGGTGGCGGACGGTCTGAGCCGCACAAGACTGGTGGTCAGCTACGACCTGTTCCTGAACGACACGGCCAGGCGGTTCGCCGACGTCGTGCTGCCATCGACAGCCTGGTTGGAAGAATTGGGTTGCAAGGCCACCCACACGCATCTGTATTTGATGGAGCCGGCTTTGGCGCCGGCAGGCGAGACACGTTCGCTCTTCAATGTCGTCAAGGACCTGGCCGGGCGCCTGGGCCTGGGCCTGGGCCTGGATGACTTCTACCCCTGGGCCAGTGACGAAGCGGTGGTCGATGCGGTGCTGGACCATCCGTCGACAGGCCATGCGACGGTGGCTGCGCTGCGGGCAGAAGCCGGCATGCGGGCGATGAACGTTTCGCATGTCGCCAACCCCGGCCTGGACTTCGATACGCCGTCACGAAAGATTGAATTCTTCTCGTCGCGCGCAGAAGCCCTGGGGCTGGGCGCTTTGCCTTCGTTCGATGCGGAGAAGGCAATGCCGGATATCGCCACCGAACGCTTCCCCTTGTCGCTGGCCCAGGGCCGAACGCTTGCGCACTTTCATTCGTTCTACAACAACGGGCGCGAACTCCCCACGCTGGCCCGGCGAGAGCAAGAGCCGCAGGTCTGGCTGGCACCGACCGACGCCGCGGCGCGGCAGATCGACGACGGGGCTCCGATCCGGCTGTACAACGCGCGGGGTTCGTTGGCCGCCCGCGCGCACGTGACCGAACGCATGCGGGCAGGCGCCGTGTGGGTTCGGGACGGTTGGCCAGACTTGAACCAACTGACGGCCGGTGCCGCCGTCCTGCCCGACCACGCCGTGGACATCTTTGCCTTCTCGGCGGGCCAATCCAGCTTTGACGCCAAGGTTGAAGTGGCGCGTGCGTGAGCCCTTGCCTGCCGGCGGATCGGGGTGGCTCCACTGAGGGCAAACTCCACTGTTTTTGAAGCTGGAGTTTTCATGACCATCGACCCTCGCTGCTGCGGCAGTGGCACCTGCATCGTCGATCCTGAGGGCCGCTGCTGGTGCGGCCAGCAATGGGATGGCGAAAAGATGTGCAACCCACCGCTGAAGCCTCGCCAAGACAGCGGGTACCAGCCCGATGGCCGCGGTGCAGCACCGCAACAGGACGCGGAGTGAGCGGGGCCTTGCAGACGTCCGTCTTGACCCCAGGGAAGTGCGCGTGACCGAGTTCTATCTCTTGCTGGCGGCGTTCCTCGCCTTCGCCCTCAACCACTCCAGCCGCATCCTTCGATCGCTCGGCACGCTGACGGCGGCGCTGGCCCTGGTCATGATCGTCTGGTCGATCGTCCTGGCCAATCTCGACGGCACCTTCGCGGCCATTCCGGCCGACGCAGGCCTGGCCGAGCGCATCAAACCCTTCGTGCTGAACGCGCAGGCCGCGATCGCTGCGCTCGCCGCGCTCTTCCTGCTCTGGGCGGTGTGGGCGCAGGGCAGGCGGCGCGTTGCCGACCCCATGCCGCTGCGCAACACGCCGACGGCTTTCGGCCGCGTGTCGCGTTACGCGCACTGGGTCATCGGCACGCTGATCCTGATCCTGCTGCCGATGGGTCTGTTCACCTCGGTGCTGGCGGCCGATCACCCGGAGCGTGCCGTCTACATGGCCACGCACCAGGCGCTCGGCCTCACGGTGTTGCTGCTGGTGGTGCTGCGCATGGTGTGGCTGGGCCAAAGCCCTGCGCCGCCGATGCGGGCCGACTTGCAGCCTTGGCAGCGGCCCTTGGCGCGCGCGACACATGTGGGCCTGTACGGGCTGATGCTCGCCTTTCCGGTCACGGGCGTGCTGCTGACGGCATGGCGGGGCGAGGTGCTGGACGTTTACGGCTGGTCGGTCACGGGACTTGTGACACCGAATGCGCAGTGGGCCGAGGTCGTGGCCTTCCTGCACAACCTGGTGCTGCCGGCGCTGTTTTACCTTGCCATCAGCATGCACCTTGGCGCCGTGACGAAGCATCACTTCGCAGAACGCCGACCGCATGAAGTGCGCCGCATGCTGCGCTGATTGCACAGCCCCGCGGCCGGCTCAGGCCCGGCGCCTGGCCACCCCCACCACGCCCAGGCCCGCGAGCATCAGCGCCCAGACACCGGGTTCGGGCACCGCACTCGTGAAGGTGATCAGCTTTGCAGCTTCACCCATGCGCAGCCCTTCTTCGAAATAGGTGGCACGGATGGCCTGGCCGTCGAGCAAGGTGCCTGTGAGGGTGAAGAACACGCCGGGGTTCGTGATCACATAGGTCGGGTTGTAGAACGACCCGGCAAACGGGTTGCTCAGAAGCAGATCGGTGCCGAACACCGTGAAGAATCCCTCCGTGCCCGGGCCCTTGTTGGTGGCCACCAGTTGCCCACCGCTGGCCGGCAGGCCGCCAGCCACTTCGACAAAGCCGCGGCTGGACGCATGCAGCAGGTTGTGGCTGCCGCCGTTGACGCGCGTCACGCCACCCCCACTGGCACGCACCACGCCGGACGTGGTGCCGCCATTGAAGATGAGTTGCGCACCCTGGGCGGTGGCCTCTGAAATGGTGAACGAATTGCGCGACGCCACGAGGCCGCCATCCACCGTGGCACGGGCCCCGCGGCCGCCCACTTGCAGCGTGCCCACCCGCCCGGCGTCCATCACGAAGCTGCCGCTGCCTTGAACCCGGGTCAGGCCCAGGTTGACGTTGCCGGCCAGCCGCAGCTGGGCGTTCTGGTCGATGGTCAGGCTGCTGTACTCGGCAGAGACGTTGTTCCAGGGCGCGGTGAAGGTGCCGGCGTAGATGGCGGTGCGGCTGTCGCTGTAAGCCCACACATTGCCGCTGCCGATGCCGGCGCCGGTGGTGATGTCCAGGTCGACGCCGGTGGCGAAGCTGCCATCGCTGGCCCGGCCGATGAACAGGCTGCCGATCGGTGTGTTCAGCGGGTTGCCGCCAGCGATGGTGCGGTCGCTGGTGATGTAGGCACTGGCCTGGGCCTGGGCGGGTGCGGCGGCCAGCAGGGCGCCCGTTGCGGCGGTGGCGGCGACGAGGGCGGTGATGTTGGTGTTTTTGATGGTGGTGAAGGCGAATGAAGTTTTCACGAACGACCTCGGTGTTCGCCGTAAAGCAGACCGGCGGGGTTGAGCCACAAGCGGGCAGTGGCGAACGATTCGCCTCATCTGACAACGCACGGTCTGCGGCTCGAAAGGATCACCCAGCCCGCACGGAAGCCCCTTCACCCCCTGAACCAGGGCTCCCGAAAAGATAAGGCACTGCCAACTGCCTCGATTCCCACACCGGCAGGGCCGGCCCTTGGGCACTCAGACGCACTCGCGTGACGCCGGAACGCAGGAAGCGATGCCGAAAAGGCTCACGCCATTGCCCCTGTGTTCAGGGATTGATGGGTGGCCATTGCCGAGGGACAGTCGGCGCATCACCGCAAGCCATGAGCGCCCAATGACATCTCTTCCCCGTTGCCGACTGCTGACACTGGCCGCGTTCTCGTTCGCAGCATGTGCAGCCCAGGCCGTACCGTACGACGGTTCGTCACAAAGCAATGCCGGTTTGTCGGCATTCCAGATCCTGCGTGATTTTCCCGCATCGCCGACTGGCGTCTACTGGATCGATTCCGACGGGCCCGGTGGTGCAGCAGCGCCCAGACAGCTCTATGCCAACATGACCATCGCTGGCGGCGGCTGGATGCTGGTGCGACACACCGCCAACGTCGGCGGCTGGATTGAAGCCGTCGACAACCTGGCTGGCACGGCCATGTTGAATGCCCAACTGGCGACCCAGCCCGGCGCAGCTCTCAACTGGACCGTGCCCTTCAGCAACGCCACGGGAAGCTTCTTGTTCATGACGGGTGACAACAGCACCTGGGGTGTTTTGAGCAGTCAGTCGGTCTATCAATTCACGCCAGGTGACACCTTCGCCCCCAATTCGGCGGTGCTGGCCTCGTCCAACACCGCGGTGGCTGCAGGCGGGCTGACCAATGTGCTCAACCGCAACGGCACGGGCACCGGGGGTGATGAAGACCCGTGGATTGGCTTCGCTGGCTCGCACCTCGCCAACATCGGGCAGATGCTGTATGGCGAGAACAGCTTCGGCGGCGCGCACGCGGCCTACAAGAATGCCCACGGCGGGGCCAATGTCTTCGTGCGTGAACTGGTGGCTCCGCCGCTGCCCGTGCCGGAGCCGGGCGCCGCGCTGCTGATGCTGGCTGGCGCCGTCTTGCTGGCAGCGCGCCTTCGCGTTGCCGGGTTGATTCCGTGCGCGCCAGCGCATCCACTCGGCCGCCAAGCATGACATCGCGGCCGAGCACGAGGTAGCACGGCAGGATGATGCCGATCGGTCTCGCCCCAGCGCAGCACCCGCGGCGCGCGCGATAGGCGAGGCACCGGATCAATTCGTGCGCGGGCCGATGTCGGCTGGTGGCGCGAACCGCGCGTCAAGTCCGTGTCGCCACCCATGCGCCCGAGCATCAGATTGGGCGGCCTGCGCGTACAGCAGGCAAAGCACCACGCTTTTTGTCGCATCACCGACACCGCGGGCTGGCAAGCTCGGCATGCCCGCTGGCATGGCTCGTGCGTGTCACCCTGAGGCGCCCGCTTCGGGCGCGGTGCATACACGATGAACAGGCAGTGAACATGGATTCCGGCATCTGGACGGCAAGCATTTGGGACTCGGGGGGCTCACTCGACGCGGGCACCGTGCCCGGACCGCTGGCGCGCAAGCTCAGCTGCGGCGTGATCGTGCTGAACGCGCAGGCCGAATTGCTGCTGTGCCACGTCACGGGCCAGGACCACTGGGACCTGCCCAAGGGCGGCGCCCACCCCGGCGAAGGCCCGCTCGCAGCGGCACTGCGCGAGACCGAAGAAGAGACCGGCCTGGCGCTGGACCCCGCGGCCCTGCTGGACCTGGGCCGCCTGCCCTACCGCACCCGCAAGGACCTGCACCTGTACGCCACATTGCAGCCGCGGCT
>JBBSCX010000120.1:0-9396 GCA_038249905.1 Burkholderiales bacterium | reverse complement strand
TCGGTGGCGCCGCGTCCCAGCGTCGCACCCCCCGCGCCGCCCCAGCCCGAGAGCAGCCCCGCCGGCAACGCCACCTCCTGGCCCAGGGCCAGCGAGGTCGCGCTGGACCGGGCGCTGCTTGAGCCCACGCCGCCCGCGCCACCGCCTGCCGCACCGCCACCACCACCCGCGCCCCCGATCCCCGCCGTCATGCCACCCGCCAGCGCGCGCCAATCCGCTGGCGCCACCCCCGCACGCGCGGCCAGTTGCGCCAGGCTCTCGCCGGGCAGGGCCTGCATCAAAGCCGCCGTCGCGCCCAGCGCCCCGGCCGTGCCGGGCGCGCCCGGGGACAGGCTGTTGCCGGCCCCGGGCAGGGCGGGGCCGCCCGGGCGCAGTTTGCCGCCGCCCGCACCCTGCCCCGAGCCCGGCGCGGCGGTGGCCGGTGCATAGGCCCAGCGTGGGTCCTGGCCCTTGATGCTGACGGCCACCTTGGCGCGCAGCGGTGTGCCATCGGCGTCGAACAGGTCGAGGTCGATGTTGGCGCTCTCCATCGTGCCCTGCACCAAAAAGCTGCCCCAGACGAACAGCACGCGCGGCGGCGCCTCTTGCCCCGGCTGGGTGCCGCGCGGGCGCACGAATCGTTCGACCATGGCTGTGCGCTCCAGCACGCTGACGCCGGCACCGGCCTGGCCTTCGTCGGCGGTGTCGAAGACGAGGTCGAAGCCGACCTGCATCTCGCCGGTGCCGGGCCGCTGACGCGCCTGCGCGCCGCTCTGGTGGCCACCCGCCGTGCGGTTGCTGATCTGCACCCGCAGCGTGGTCGGGTTGAACTGCACGTCGACGCTGGTGCCCGGCACCTCGACGGGCCGCTCGCCGGCGCCGATCTCGGCCAGACGCGCCTTTGCCAGGCCGCTCACTGGGTAACCTCCGTGCTTCGCACTGTGGTGCGAGTGCCCTTCGGAGCGGCCGGGCGGGGGCTCATGCGCCCGCCCTCGCCGGGTCCAGCAGCCGCAGGCCCTCGTGCGCGATCGTCAGTTCTTCGATCGCGACCTCGCCAGTGCGGGCGTTCAGTTCCGGGCCGCGCAACTTGGCCGGCAGCCCGCGTTCGAAACCCCAGGCCGCGCGCGGCGTGCCGTCGGCCGACATCAGCGTGATGCGCCCGTCCATGCGCTCGACCCGCCTTTCGCGGGCGACGATTCGCTGCAGCCACAGCCACAGCCGCGCATCGGCCTGGGCACCGGCCGCGGCGCCATGGAACATGCCGCGCTTCAAGACCAGCGGCGGAAACTTCGCCCGGCCCACGCGCTTGACGGTGCCGTCGTTGCGACCGCCTTCCAGGTACTCCTGCACGTCCATCTCGATCTCCAGACCGCTGCAGTCCTGGAAGGCGCCGCTGCCCAGGATGTCGCCGCCCGGCGCGTCGGCCGGCACGCTGCCGGCCAGCGGCTGGCGGCCGGCGACGATGTCGGCGCTGAGCAGCAATTTGACCTCGAAGCGGAAGGCACTGAGCAATTGCGGGTCCACGGTGCGCCCTGTTCGGTCTTCGGTCTTCAGTCTTCGAACCGCAGCGTGCCGTCGCCGTCGCGGCGCAGGCGCAGCAGGATGAATTCCAGCGGCTCGGCCGGCGCCACGCCGATGTCCAGCACCAGCTCGCCGCGGTCCAGCCGCGCTCGTTCGTCCTGCACGCGCACGAAGAAGCTCTCGGACTCGCTCGTGCCGGCAAAGGTCCCGGCGCGGAACAGCCCGCGCAGCAGGCCCTGCACCGCACCGACCAGGTCGCGTGCCAGGGCCGGGCCCAGGGGCTCGAACACGGCCCACTGCATCTGCGCCAGCAGCGCGCGTTCGATCATCAGCACCAGGCGCCGCACCGACACCTGCCGCCAATCGGCGTCGCGCGCCAGCGTGCGTGCGCCCGTCAATACCCAGCCCTGCGGTTCGCGCGCAAAGCAGTTCACACCCAGCGGGTGCAGCACGTCGGCGCGGCCGGTGGGCTGGGGCTCGGCGCAGTGCACCACCTGGCGCGCGACCTCGTTGGCCGGACCGGCCTGCAGCCCGAAGGCCAACTCCTTGCGCGCGACGATGCCTGCGGCCACGGCCGAGGGCGGCAGCTGACGCGCGCGGCCGGCGGTGCCTTCCTGGCCGGCGAAGGCATCCACACGGCCCGCCGCATCACCCGGCCGGCGCGTGCCGATCAGCCAGGGGTGGTAGGCCGCCAGCCAAGGCGAGTCGAAGGCGGCGCGCCAGCGTTCGATGCGCGCCTGCGACAGCCCTGGCGGCACATCCAGCAAGGCGATGTGGTTGCGCGTGGCGGCGCAGAAGTCGGCCACCTGCTGCTGGCGCGCGATGACGGCAGCCAGACCCGCCTCGGTGCGCGGGTCCAGCAGCAGGCCGCTCAGGGCCACAGGCGCGACGGCTGCCACGGCGGGCTGGCCGGGCACCGGCACACATTCGCCGAACTCGGCGCCGGCCGTGCCCGCGTCCTGCGCCGCCAGCGGGGGTGGTTCGGCCCAGGCCGCAGGCACGTACAGGTCGGGCAGCACCAGTTGCGTCACGCCCTCGGTGTGCACGATGGCGGTGATGCCGGCGCCGGCTTCTTCGGCCGCCGTCGACCAGTCGCTGTCGAAGAAGTCGTCGGCGACGATGTCGGCCCAGCGGTCCACACCACCGGCAAAGGGCAGTGTGCGGCCGCGCAATGTCTCGACCTGCGGCAACGCCGGCCACAGCACCTGGCCGGCCCAGTCGGGCGCCGGCCACAGCAATGACGACTCTTCGCACAGCACGCTGGCCAGGCCGCGCGGATGGTCGGGCGCCAGGCCAAGGCGGGCATGACGTTCACGGCGGCCGGCGCCGTCGTGAACGTCCAGCGCCAGCGTCACCAACTCAGTACGGCGCAGCACCGCGGGCGGCGCGGCGTCGAGCGTGACGGCCCAGTGTTCGCGCGCCCGCTCGGGGTCGCGCTGACGCCGCAGGGCCGTGCACAGCGCCAATGTGGACACGCCGTCAACATCGGTCAGCCGCAGGGTGCTGCCGACCGCGATGGCGCTGTTGATCGGCAGCCACAGCGCCGCCGCGGGGCCGCGCTCGAAGGCCACAGTCTCGGCCTCGAAGCCGACCTGCACCGCCAGCGCATTGCCCCAGGTGCCCGGGTTGCGGGCAATGAAGCCGAAGTTCGTCGCCAACGCTCCTGCAGGCAGCGTGCCGCGCGCGCAGTCGGTATCGAAGCGCCCGCCGGGCAGCATGAGCGCGGCCACGATGCGCAATACCCAGGCCACGCGCCCACCCTGCTCGAAGTAGCTGGCCACCGCGTGCGGCAGCAGGCCGGGGCCGTCGAAACCGCCGAAGTGGTGGACGTATTCGTCAAAGCTGCGAACACACACCGGCACGTTGCGACGCAGCGGCCGCGTGCCCGCATCGGCATCGACGACCCGCCGCCAGCCCGCCGGCCACAGCCCGTCGGCCACCGGCACGCGGGCAGGCCCGCGGGGCGCGACGCCGAAGAAGGCGCAACCGTCCATGCGCTGCGGATGCAGCGCCGGGGCGGGCGCCTCGGGCAGCACAAAGGCGCCGGGCGCACCGAGGGGGGATCGGACGGTGGGCAACATGGGCCAGTGCCGTGCAGGGTGGGCAGGAACAGAGGCAGGTCAGTGGACTTCTGGTGTCAGCAAGACCGACCTATTCATAGAACACACCCTCATGCACCAGGTGCAGTTCCTCCATCGCCACCTCGCCCCCGCCCTTGGCGGCCAGCGTCGGTCCGACCCACTTCTTGGGCTGGGCGTTGGTCAGCTTGAAGGCCGCCACCGCATTGCGCGACTCGTCCAGCACGGTGATGGTCACGGTGCGGCGGCCATCGCCGCCTTCGCGCACCTCCTTCACCCACTGGAACAGGTCGGTGCTGCCGATCAGCCCGCGCTTGAGCGTCACGTCCTCCTGCTTGAAGGTGTTGGCGATCTTGCGTGCCGTGTTGACCTTGTCGTTGCCGTTGCGGTATTCGCTGTAATTGATCTCGGTGCCCAGACCCGAGCAGTCGGAGAAGCCGGCGATCACACTGGCCTCGTCGCCGGTGCCCAGCGAGACGAGGAAGTTGAAAGCGCCGTAGGGGTTGTTGCGTTGGGTGGCCATGTGCGTGCTCCTTCAGCGTGGGCGTTCAGGACTTGGCGTCGGCCGTCCACTGGCCGACCCGGAAGATCACGAACTCCGCCGGGCGGCTGGGCGACACGCCGACAAGGCAGATCATTCGGCCGTTGTCGAGGTCGTTCTGCGTCATCGTGCCGCGGTCGCAGCGCACGAAGAAGGCCTGCTCGGGCTTCTCGCCCAGCAAGGCGCCATCGCGCCACATCACGAGCAGGAAGTCCTCGACCATGCTCTTGATGTTTCGCCACAGGCGCTCGTTGTTGGGCTCGAACACGGCCCATTGCGTGGCCTTGTCGATGCTGTGCTCCAGGTAGATGAACAGCCGCCGCACGTTGACGTACTTCCATTCCGGGTCGCTGCTGATCGTGCGTGCGCCCCAGACGCGGTTGCCGCGGCCCTCGAAGAAGCGCAGGCAGTTCACGCCTTCCGGGTTCAGCACCTCCTGGCGGGCGCGGTTGATGTTGATCTCGAACTTCGTCAGCCCGCGCACGATCTCGTTGGCGGGCGCCTTGTGCACGCCGCGCTCGACGTCATTGCGCGCGTAGATGCCGGTGACGAAGCCCGAGGGCGGCAACACCAATTTGCGCGGCGGCACGCCGGGCACGCTGGGAAACAGCGGGTCGAGGATCTCGATCCAGGGGTGGTAGAGGGCCGCGTACTTGCTGTCGAAGCGGCCGCGGAAGTCGCGGATCTGCGTCATCGAGGCGTTCTCCGGGCCGTCCAGCACGGCGATGCGATAGCGGCACTGTTCGGCGTGCGTGATCAGGTGGTCGGCGCAGGCCCGGATCTCTTCTTCACTGCCCATGGCGCCGGCGTCGGGCAAGGCGACGATGGCGATGTCCTCGATCTCGGCCAGGGCTTCCAGCCCGGTGGCGGTGCGTTCCACCACGTCGGGGTCGGCAGCCGATCCGCGCAATACGTCGGCGCCGGGAAGGTCACCGTCACTGCCGCCCGTCGGCCGCCGGGGTGCGGCCTGCAAGCCCACCATCAATGCGGCCGGGGCGAAGAGGCTGGCGCCGGGCTGCCAGTCCAGCCAGACGATGGCGTCTTCGGCCTCGGGGTCATGCAGGTCGAGCACGCGGGTGATGTCGCGGCGTTGGGCCGGATGCGTGGCCAGCGCCTCGTGACTGTCCACGCGCTCGCCTGCGCCGCGAACCGTGACGCGCAGCTCGACCAGGGCCACATGCACGCCCAGCACATCGGGCAGGTCGACCTCGGCCCCGGCCTGGTCGATGAATCGCTGGCGGCCGGTGGTGGCATCGGCCGTGACGACATATAGCGTGGTCGCCGACAGCGGCGCATTGCCGATCGGTGGCACCAGCGGCGGAATGGCCGGCGGCTCGGTCAGCTCGACCACGGCGCCCGCTCGCACGCTCTTCACTTGCACGCCCCACAGGTGCTTGTCGAACGGGTCGCCATTCACCAGCGGATGCCTGAACGCCAGGTTCTTGGTGCGCACCACCTGGGTCTCGACATGCACATTGCCGTCGCTGCCCGGCCAGCGTGCGCGCCACACCGCCGTGCCCGTGGCGGTGGGTACAGGAAGTTCGGCCACATGGTCTTCGGTCGGTGCGCCACCGGCCCCGGCGAACACCCGCGCCACATACAGCCGCCGGCCGCCGTTGTTGAAGTAGGCGCGCACGGCGTGCGCCAGGTAGGCCGTGCGCTCGCCGCTGGCCAGTTCCAGCGGCGTCAGGCCGCCGAACACCCGGTCGAACTCGGTGTAGGACGTGATCAGGCGCGGCCCGTTGCTGCTCGGCCCGTCGGTGTAGCGCACCGGGCCGTAGCGCGCCACGCCGGCATAGCCCGTGGTGCTGGTGGCCACGCCCTCGATGGACTTGGCGCGGAAGCTGATCTCCTCGACGAAGACGCCGGGTGCAAGGTATTCGGGCATGGTGTCGTCCTTTCTGGGCAGCGGCGGGATCGGGTGTCCTGAGTGCGTTGACGGGTGCGGCGCGCTTCAGGCAAAACGCAGATCAACATCGGGCAGCACCGTGGTCTGCCCCGGGGGAATGGCGATGCGAAAACCCACCTGGCGCACGTGGCCGGGTGGCAATGCGGTGCCGTTCAGCAAGGCGCCAGAAAGCGTCGTGCCTGCGGCTTCCAGCGGCAGGCTGGCGAGGGCGTCGTCAGGGTCGAGCGGGTCGAGCACGATCGCAGCCGGCAGCGACACCCACACCGTCAACGGCATCGTGGCCGGCAGCAGCGCGCCACCAGGCAGTGCGGCCGCGCCGAGCACGGCCAGAAACTCGCCGCGGTCGTCGCCATGGGCCCAGCCCGCGGGCGTCTCGTCGTCGAACACCGGCGGCGCCGGGAACGGCGCCGCACCGGCCGGGCGCGTGATCACCACTCGCGCCCAGGGCACAGGCTGTGCGCTGGCCATCGCCGCACCGCGGCGGATGCGCCCGCGCAGCACCGTGCAGCCCGCGGGCACGGGGTACTCGGCCCCGGGCCACAGGCGCAGGCGGCGGATGTTGGCGGTGCTGACCGGCGGCTCGCCATCCGCTCCCAGCACCGGCGTCAGCGCCACGCGGCGCGGCACATGACGGCGGTCTGCGCCGTGGCCGCGCAGCACCAGTTCGCTCGGGTCCGCGGCCGGCGGCGGGAATGCGGCCAGTTCCGACGCCGCCAGGCGCAGCAGCCGGGCCACCGCATCGCGGTGCAGCAGGGCATGTCGGCCCTGGCCATGGGCGATCAAGCGCTTGACCAGCGGTCGGGCGCCGATGCGTTCGAGTTCGGTGGCCCAAGGGCCCGCCAGCGGCTGCTCGCTCAGCGCGTCGATCCACTGCACGCCCAGGGCCAGACGGTGGCCGAAACGGGCGATGGGGACGGTGTTGAACTCGTCCAGCCGCGGCGCCACGACGATCGCCGTCACCGCGGCACCCTCAGCTGGAATTCGGCATCGACCACCGGCGGCGTCTGGCGCAGCACCCGCGTGTCGATGCGCACCACACGCGCCACGTAGGGCACCGACAGCCGGTAGTCGCCTGGCAGCGAATCGAAGGTGCGCATCAGCGCCTCGGTGCTGATCTCTTCCAGCACCAGTTGCACGCTGTCCAGGGCGGCCGCGCCGGGCTCGTCGTCGTAGTCGGGCGACGGCAGCGCCGGTGCCACCAGCAGCGGGCCGGCCAGCACGGGCGTGGCCTCCAGCACCTGCAACGCGCGGCCGAGCACCATGTGCTGGTGCTCGGCATTGGGTGCCCAGGGTGTCAGCAGGTAGTGCAGGTCCAGCGCCAGATGGCCGCGGCCATCGCCTTCGCCCACCGCCGACCAACTGGCACGCATGGTCTTGTTGAAGTCGACGCGGTACAGCAGCAATGTCAGCCCGACGTCGGGAATCAGGCCGCGGATCAGGCGGTCGCTGTAGTCCTCGGCGCGCACCAGCAGCGCCCGCGCCTGCCGGCCCGGAACGGGTTCACGTTCGAGGAAGGCGGCGGCAAGCAGCCTCTCCAGGCTGCGCCCGACCGCGGCAATGGCGTGGAAGCCGGCCATTGCGTCGGGCTGCGCCTAGCGCCCTTGCGCAGCACGCTTCGGCACGGGGCCGGGCGCTGGCGCAAGCGCGGCAAGCGGCGCAAGCGGCGCAAGCGGAAAAACAGAAGCCCGGGCGGTGCCCGGAAACGTTGCGGACGGCATACCTGGGTTCTAGGCCCAGGGTCACAAGCTCGTCAGACCTAACGGTAGGGGGGTGCGCCCTTCAAGGTAGGGGCAAGGCCGCAAGACTGTGCGCGCCGCAGAAAAAAGTCTGCCGCCCCGGGGACGGGGCGGCAGCGCACAACAAGTCAGGACGCGATCAGGGCTGCTGCAGCGCGCGGATGCGGTCTTCGATCGGCGGGTGGCTGCTGAACAGCGCCATCAGCCCGCTGGGCCGGGCGTTGATGCCCATCGTCTGCACGCTCTTCGGCAGTTGGCCGGGGTCCATGCCGCCCAGGCGCGCCAGGGCGTTGATCATCGGCTGCTTGCGCCCCATAAGGTCGGCCGCGCCGCGGTCGGCACGGTATTCGCGCTGGCGCGAGAACCAGGCCACGACGACGGCGGCCAGCATGCCCAGCACGATGTCGAGCACGATGGTGGTGACGATGTAGCCGATGCCCACGCCTTCACGGTCGTTCTTCAGGATCACCCTGTCGACGAAGTAGCCGATGACGCGCGACAGGAAGACAACGAAGGTGTTCATCACACCCTGGATCAGTGCCAGCGTCACCATGTCGCCGTTGGCCACGTGCGCCACCTCGTGGCCGATGACGGCCTCGACCTCTTCGCGGCTCATGGTCTGCAGCAGACCGGTGGACACCGCCACCAGGGCCGAGTTCTTGAACGCGCCAGTGGCAAAGGCATTGGGTGCGCCGTCGAAGATGGCGACCTCGGGCATGCCGATGCCGGCCTTCTTCGCGAAGCCCTCGACGGTGGTGACGATCCAGCGGTGGGTGGGGTCGGCGCTGTTGTTGATGACCTGCGCCTTGGTGCTCCACTTCGCCATCGGCTTGCTGATCAGCAGCGAAATGATGGCGCCGCCGAAACCGATCAGCGCCGCGAAGCCCAGCAGCATGCCGAAGTCCAGGCCGTTGGCGGTGAGGAAGCGGTTGACCCCCAGCAGGTTCGCAGCGATGCCCAGCACCAGCATCACGGCCAGGTTGGTCACGATGAACAGCATCACGCGTTTCATGGTCGTTCAGGCCGGGACGTTGCCGGCAGTAGATGGGAGGTTGGGCAGGATGTTAGGGCTGCCCCAGATTCTTCAAGCTCACCTGGGCCGGCGTGGGGCCATCGTGCCCGGCGCCTGGCGCCGGTGCCGAGCGGGGTCGATGCGCAGCCCGGCTCAGCGGCGCTCAGTGACGCTCAGTGACGCTCAGTGACGCTCAGCAACACTCAGTGACCCTCAGCGACGCAGACGCACCTGCGAGGGCTTGTCTGCGGGCAGCAACTCAAACGCCGGGCCCAGCGCCGAAAACAGTTTCAGCGACGAGGTGTTCCTGCCCAGCAACTGGCCCTCGCGCAAGCGCTGCACGGCCACGTTCAGCGCCAGCGACTGGCCGGCGGCCAGTTCGGGCAGGCACTTCAGCACCGCCTGCACCGTGGCGCCCTGGCGCGGCGCCGCTGTTTGGCTGACCGGGCTGACCGGGCTGTCCGGGAACGGGGCCGGGGCCGGGGGTGCCACGGGTGCCGATGTCTTCACCACAGGTTCGGGTGCCACTTCGGCCGCAACCGCCGCAACCGCCGACCCCGCCGCAGCGGCGGCCGGGGACTTGCGCGCAGCCGTCTTGCGGGCCGGCGCCTTCTTTGCGG
>JBBSCX010000119.1:0-9442 GCA_038249905.1 Burkholderiales bacterium | reverse complement strand
CTCAACAAGGTGCAATGCAAGGGGCTGATCACGGCGCCGGCGTTCAAGACCAGCCAGTACCTGCAGATGCTGCAGACCCTGGCACCCGAACTGGAAAGCGCCGCGCCGGGCCGCTTGCGGGCCGCGCGCCTGCCTCAGCTGCAAACGGTGGTGCGCATGGGCACGCAAGCCACGCCGGGCATGTTGAACTTCGCCGCCGTGCTGGCCGGGGCCGACGATGCTTTGGTGGACGAGGCACGCCGCATCGGCGCCGGGCTGGACCGCCATGACCCGATCAACATCCAGTTCACCAGCGGCACCACGGGCCAGCCCAAGGGCGCAACGCTGAGCCACCGCAACATCGTGAACAACGCGCGTCAGGTTGCGGCGGCGATGAACTTCGGCGCTGACGACCGCCTGTGCATCCCCGTGCCGCTGTACCACTGCTTCGGCATGGTGATGGGCTCGCTGGTGTGTACGGTGACAGGCGGCACGATGGTCTTTCCGGGCGAGGGCTTCGATCCGCTGTTGACTCTGCAGGCCCTGCACGACGAGCGCTGCACGCATCTGCACGGCGTGCCGACGATGTTCATCGCGCAACTCGACCACCCGCGCTTTGCCGAGTTCGACCTGTCGCACTTGCGCGGCGGCATCATGGCCGGCAGCCCATGCCCTGTGGAGGTGATGAAGCGCGTGAACCTGGCGATGAACATGCACGAAGTCACCATCGCCTACGGCATGACCGAGACCAGCCCGGTGTCGTTCCAGAGTGCGCCTGACGACCCCCTGGACAAACGCGTCTCAACGGTGGGCCGCGTGCTGCCGCACCTGGAAGTGAAGGTCGTCGATGCCGAGGGCCGCACCGTGCCGGTGGGCATCACGGGCGAGTTGTGCACCCGCGGCTACAGCGTCATGCAGGGCTACTGGGGCGACGAAGCCCGCACCGCCGAGGCGGTGATCGATGGCTGGATGCACACCGGCGACCTGGCCACCCTCGACGAACACGGCTACGGCAACATCGTCGGCCGCGTCAAGGACATGCTGATTCGCGGCGGCGAGAACGTCTACCCGCGCGAGGTCGAAGAGTTCCTCTTCCGCCACCCGGCAGTGGCGCAGGTGCAGGTCTTCGGCGTGCCCGATGCAAGGTACGGCGAAGAGGTCTGCGCCTGGGTGGTGCTGAAGCCGGGGCAGCAGTTGACGGAGGCGGAATTGCGCGAGTTCTGTCGCGACCAGATCGCGCATTTCAAGGTGCCACGTCACATCCTGTTTGTGGCCGAGCTGCCCATGACGATCACCGGCAAGGCGCAGAAGTTCGTCATGCGGGCGGAGATGACTCGGCTGCTGGGTCTTTGAATCCGGCCGGACCGCGAACCCGCCGACCGGCTTTGCGTATGACGCCCATGTGACAGATGCTTTTTCGCAACAGAGCCGATTCATTGGTCCGACAGGGTCGCGCCAGGGGTAGAAATGCCAGCGTGCGGAAGGGTGCTTTACCGCCGCAGACACCACGCGATTGCGCCCCCACCAGGCGCAGGCGCGATTCCAACTCCATTTCCAGGTATGCCGTCCATGCGAATGAACTCACCCCGACTGGCTCTCTTGACCTCGGCTGTACTAAGTGCTTTCCCCGGCGCCCAGGCGCTGGCACAGAGCACTCCCGCGCCGGCCCCGGAGGCCCGCAGCGAGCGAACGCAGCTCGAAGTCATCACCATCACAGGCAGCCGCCGCATCGAGAACCTGAAGGACGTGCCGATGTCGGTGTCGGCCATCAAGTCCGACGCGCTGGACACCTACAACGCCGGCGGCCAGGATGTGCGTGCGCTCTCCGGGCGCGTGCCGAGCCTGAACATCGAGTCCGACTTCGGCCGCACCTTCCCGCGCTTTTATATCCGCGGTCTGGGCAATACCGACTTCGACCTGAACGCGTCTCAGCCGGTGGGGCTGGTGTATGACGACGTGGTCCAGGAAAGCCCGATGCTCAAGGGCTTCCCGGTGTTCGACGTCGAGCAGGTCGAGGTCCTGCGCGGGCCGCAGGGCACGCTGTTCGGACGCAATTCACCCGCCGGCGTGATGAAGTTCGACTCGGTCAAGCCGGGCAACCGCTTCGAAGGCAACGCCGGGATCGGCATCGGGCGCTGGAAATCGGTGAACATCGACGCCATGGTCAACGTGCCGATGGGCACTGACTGGTCCTTGCGTGCCGCAGCCATCGTTCAGCGTGCCGACGACCGTGTCAAGAACCCGCTGCCAGGTGCCACGCGAGACCTGGAGGGATACAACGACAAGGCGGGCCGTGTGCAGGCCGCGTACAAGAACGGCGGCTTTTACGGTCTGTTCAAGATCCAGGGGCGCGACTACGACGGCACGGCGACGACCTTCCGCGCCAACATCATCAAGCGCGGCACGAACGACCTGGTGGACGGCTTCGACGCCGGCAATTACCCGACCGACGGCCTCAACAGCCAGACGCTCAGTTCGACCGGCGTCAGCGCACGCCTGCGCTGGGACCTGAGCGGCATGACATTGCATTCGATCACCGCCTACGACACCGCCAAGTTCTACAGTCGCGCTGACGTCGACGGTGGCTTTGGCAGCCGCTTTGGCGGCATCCCCGACGGCCCCGGCTACCCGGGCCAGCCGTCGCTGATCCCGTTCGACGCTCAAACGGCCGATGGCCTGCCGAACCTGAAGCAGCGGACTCAGGAATTCCGCCTGCAGAGCAACACCAAGCAAGCTGTGGAGTGGCTGGCGGGCCTGTACTTCTTCAACGAATCGCTGCAGGTCGACAGCTTCAACTTCGATTCCTTCGCGCCCGGCGACCCGCAGAACGGCTATGCCGTGCAGCAGCAGAAGTCCAAGTCGGTGGCAGCCTTCGGCAGCGTGAACTTCGCCCTCAGCGCCGACCTCAAACTGCGCGGCGGCCTGCGCTACACCGACGACAAGAAAGACTTCACGGGTTCGCGCACGCAGACGCCGTTTGGCGGTGCCAACGTCGGCCCGCTGGTGGCCAAACCGGAGGCCACCAACACGAGCTGGGACCTGGGTGCAAATTACACCCTGAACAAGGACACCTCGCTGTTCGCCCGTCTTGCCACCGGCTACCGGGCCCCCAGCATCCAGGGCCGCGTGCTGTTCGGCGACACCATCTCGGTGGCCGATGCCGAGAAGGCGACGTCCATCGAGGCCGGCTTCAAGGCCGACCTGCTGAACAACACGGCACGCGTCAGCGCCACGGTGTTCCGCTTCCAGGTCAAGGACTTGCAGCTCACGGCCGGCAGCGGCAGCGTGAACCAGAACCGCCTCGTCAACGCCGACAAGGCGGTGGGCCAGGGTTTCGAGATCGACGCGCAAGCCATCCTTTCGAGTCAATGGCGCACCACGGTGGGACTGAGCTACAACGACACCGAGATCCAGGACGCCAAGCTGTTCGTGGCGTCTTGCGGCAACGCTACTTTTCAGTTCCTGCAGGCCAACACCGGTTGCACGGTGCTGAACCGCCCGGGGCCGTTCGCCGGCACCGTGCTGATTGGCGGCAACCCCTTGCCGCGCGCACCCAAGTGGGTGGCCAACTGGACGCTGAGGTACAACGTCGCGATCGCCGGTGGCGAGTTGAGCGTGCTCACCGATTGGGCCTACAAGGACACCTACAACATGTTCCTGTACGAGGCCAAGGAGTACAAGGCCAAGGCCGCGCTGGAAGGCGGCTTGCGCACCACCTACAGCTGGGCGGGCGGCAGCTACGAGGTCAGCGCCTTCGTGCGCAACCTGACCAACAACCAGCAGGTGGTGGCCGCCATCGACTTCAACAACCTGACCGGCATCATCAACGAGCCGCGCAACTTCGGCCTGCAGTTCAAGGCCTTCTTCTAGCCAAGCGCCGGGCGCTTTCGAGGTTGCGCCAACAGCTGTAGTGGCTGCGCCAGGGGCCATCGCTCCGCCGTCCTTGGCGGGCGCGGTGCCGTACAGGCGCACCGCATCGAAAGCCTGGGCGTGGATGCCCGGCGACATCGCCAAGCCGGCCAAGGTGATGGTGGCAGCGCGAGACAGCGGAAGTGGCTGCGGTGGCCGGGGTGGCCGGGGTCGGCGCGTTCCAGCCGGTCCGGCGCAGCATCACACGGCCGCTGCGGCTGAGCTTGATCAGTTCGCCAGAACGCTTGATGCGAAGCGCAGGTGCAGTCCGATGGCGCGCACACCGCGATGAGCGCGAAATGGTTCAGCTCGGCGCGAGGCCCGGTCTGTAGCGGTCGAGCTTGAGCTTCTTCAAAAGCGCCACGAAGCGAGACTCATGGCGCAGGCCCGACCAGCGTGAGTCGTCTTTCATGAACACCAGCTGCGGGTCACGCAGCACGAAGGCGCGTTCGAGCGCGTCGAGCGCCAACGTGGATTCGTCCAGCGCAGCGTAAAGCACGGCCAGCGACACGGGTGGCACAAAGGCGGTGCGGGCACGCTCCAGCAACTGCTTGAGGATCTGGCGCGCCTCGTCGCGCTGCCCGTCGCGGGCCAGGAACATACCCAGCAGCGCGGAAGGGCGGCTGTTGCCGTCGGCCCGCGCCACCGCGCGGCGCAACGACTCGATGGCCAGGTCGGGCCGCCCGTCGGCGCGGTGCAGGAAGGCTTGGGTGCGGTGGGCGAGGTAGAAGTCGGGCGCAATGTCGAACGCGCGCTGCAACCGGGCACGCGCTTCGACTGGGCGGCCGCTGGCTGAGAGGTAGCTCGCCTCGACGGTGTTGAGGAAGGGCGACAGCGGGTCGAGTTCGCGGGCCAGTCGCAGATGCACGAATCCTTCGTCGGGCCGGTCCTGATTGAGCATCAGTTGAGCCAGACCGAAGTGCGCCACGGCGACATTCGGGTTGGCTGCCAGCGCGCTGCGGAATTCACGCTCGGCACCGGGCCAGTCAAACTCGAAGTAATAAAGGCTGAAGCCCTGTTCGGCCAGGGCTTCAGCCAGCTTCGGTGCCAGCGCCAGCGCCCTTTGCAGCGCCTGTCGAACGGGCTCGACCACGTCTTGTGTCGGGGCGTCGGCACCCAGCAGCGTTTCGCGGTGGGCCTGGGCCAGGCCCACATGCGCCAGCGCGTAGGCCGGGTCCACGGCCAGCGCCTGCTTGAACAGCTCGATGCTCTTGCGCAGGCCGTCCGCGCGCCGCGGCTGGGTGTTCAACGACGCGGCCAGGTAGAGCTGATAGGCGTCGGTGTTGCGCGTGCCGCCCAGGTTGGTCTGCGGCACGCCGGCCGCCACTCCTGCGCTGGCCTGCAGACGGGCGGACAGCGCCTGCATCACGCGGGCCGTGATCTGGTCCTGCACGTCGAAGACGCCGGTGAACTTCTCGTCGAAGCTGCCGCTCCACGCGGCGGTGCCGTCGCTGGCGCGCAACAGCCGCGCGCTGAAGCGCAGCTGGTCGCCGCGCCGCTGCAGCGAGCCGTCGACGATCCAGTCGACATCCAGCTCCCGTGCAGCGCGCACCGGGTCCTGATCGGCCCCGGCATAGCGCCGCACCGACCCGACCGAGCGCACCACCAGGCCGGGCACGATCGACAAACGCGTGATCAGGCTGTCGGCCATGCCGATCTCGAGCAGCTCGTCGCGGCTTTGCGCGGCCAGCGGCTTGAACGGCAGCACGGCCAGCGTGGCGCGCGCGTTCGTCACCTCGGGATCCGGTACGCGCGCCCGCTGCCATGCCCAGCCCAGCGTGCCGGCCAGCGCGGCGGCCACACCGCCGGCCGCGGTGCGTTGCAACCAGCGGCGCCTGTCACGCTCGGGCGGGATCGCCGGGCCGGCGCTATCCAGCACCCGCACCGACGGGATGAACCTGAAGCCGCGCCGGGCCACCGTCTGGATGAAGCGGCTGCCAGGCGGGTCTTCGCCCAGCGCGTGGCGCAGGCTCGAAATGGTCTGGCTGAGGTTGTTCTCTTCGACCACCAGACCGGGCCAGAGCGCCTGCATCAGCGTGTCCTTTTCCAGCAGCAGCCCGGCGTTCTCGACGAACAGCAGCAACGCCGCGTACAGGCGCGGCGTCAGGCTGAGCTCGGTGCCGTCGCTGCGCAGCACGCGCTGCTGCGAACGCTCGAGCACGAAACCTTCGAATTCATAGCGTTCAGGCATGGCCGCGGCGCTGATTCAGGCGTTTTTCAGAGAAGTTTCATGGCTGGCTAAGGACGGCTGGCGGGGTCGGCTTCATTGTGAGGGCCAGGGTTGCAGCCCGCGACCCGCCCACCGTCACGTCAAGGAGATGCCATGACCCCGAACCCCCGCAAGGGCCTCATGACCGCCGCCATGGTCCTGATGACAGGCACCCTGTTCATCGCCTGCGGTGGCGCCAGCGACGACGGCGCGCCAGCGGTCGCGCTGGACGCCGATGGCTGCCGCACAGGCGTCGTGCTGGCCGCAGAAGACAGCGCGTTCTGTCGGGGCAAAGCCAACTTTCACGACCGCCAGTTGAGCGGCCTGGGTGGCAACGGCCGGGCTTGTGTCGATTGCCACATGGCCAGCGAGCGCTTTCAGCTGACGCCGGACGCCGCCCGGTCGCGCTTGGCGGCCATGAACACCACCGGCGTGGACGACCCGCTGTTTCGCGCCATCGACGCCGACGACTTTCGCGTCAACGGCAGCGCCGCCCGCGACTTCACCAATCTGACAACCCATGGCCTGGTGCGGGTGACGATCCCGCTGCCGGCCAACGTGAAGCTGCTGGATTGCGGTGCGATGGTGCCGTGCCCGGCATCGGCCCGGCCGACGGCCGAAACCGAGGCCGATGTCTGGCGCGCCACGCCGACGATCCTGGACGTCAGGATCACCGGCCCGGACGGTCAGGCGCCTGCCTGGACACGCGGGCCCAACCTGCACGGCGGTTTCCAGGCAGACGGCCGCATCGACACGCTGCAGAACCAGGCGCTGAGCGCGCTGCGCAACCATGCCGGCATCGCGACCGACCCGCCGGCGGGATTTCTCGACGACCTGGCGAGCTTCCAGAACGCGATGTTCTCGTCGGCGAATGTCCAGGTGCTGGCCGAAGCGATGGCCGCCGGCGTGCGCCCGCTGCCCGATCCCGACCCGGTGCTGGACGCACAGGAGACCGCGGGCAAGGCGGTCTTCAACCGCGCTTGCGGCCAGTGCCATGGCAACCTGGACAACCACCCCAGCGGCAGCGCCCCGCAGCTGCAGGGCCCGTCGGGCACGCCGACCAACATCGCGCGTTACCACGACATCCTGACCACCTGCCCGCGGCCAGTGGACAACGTGACGCCGCCGCGCTTCAGCTTCACGCCGTGCACGCCGAGCCAGATGAAGAACGTGCGCACCTACCAGATCACGAACAGCGGGGCGCCACCCAGCGGCACGACTTGTGGCGGTGCGGCGCCGCAGCCTCCGTGCGTGACCCGGCTGACGACGTCAGACCCGGGCCGTCTGCTGCTGACCGGCTTTCCGCAACCCGGTGGCCCCGGCGACATCCAGCACTTCGACATCCCGGGCCTGCGCGGCATCGCCCGCACGGCGCCGTACTTCCACAACAACACGGCAGCCACGCTGGAGGAGATGCTCGAGCACTACAAGCAGTTCTTCAAGCGGGTGGCGGTGCAGAACCCGAACGCACCCCTGCTGACGACACAGCCGGGCGTGATGCCACCGGTGATCGACCGGCCGTTCACCGACGCCGAGACGGCGGCGTTGCTGGTGTATCTGCGCAAGCTGTGAGACGGCCGAGCTGAGGTCGATGGTCTGTCGTTCGCGCCGCGCGTCGATCAACCCGCCCCGGTCTCCGGGTCCAGGTCGATATAACGGAAGAACGCGCGGGTGAAGACGTGCGGCCGATAACCGACCACGTGTGGCTGCGCCAGCCACACGCCCACCGAATGCATCAGCGGCACGATCGGCATGTAGGCCAGCGACAAGCGCATGGCCTCGCGCATCACCGCGGTGCGCTCGGGGCCGTCGGGCATCAGCGCCTGGCGCTCGTGCAGCGCGTCGAAGGCCGGCAGCTTGAAGCGTGCGTGGTTGCTCTGGCCGCTGTTCGGGCCGTACAGCACGCCGCTGAAATAGGTGCCGTCCGGGGTCGGCGCATTCCAGCCGGTCCGGCGCAGCATCAGGCGCCCATTGCGGCTGAGCTTGATCAGCTCGCCCGAGTCCTTGATGTCAAAGCGCATGCGCAGCCCGATGGCGCGCATGTCGCGCTGCCACAGCTCGTTGAGTTGGCGCTCGCCCTGCGTGCTGCCGGTGCCCACCTCCAGCACCAGCGGCTGGCCGTCGGGCCGCTCGCGCCAGCCGTCGCCGTCGCGGTCGACCCAGCCGTACAGGTCCAGCAGCGCGCGGGCCCGGGCCGGGTCGTGGCGCACGGCGTCGCTGCGCAGGGCGTCGTCGCGGCCGCTCAGGCCGGGGGCCAGGATGCTGTAGGCCTGAACCGCCTGACCGTTGAGCAAGATCTCGATCATGCGCGGGGTGTCGTAGCCCAGCGCGATGGCACGGCGCAGCGCCACCTGCTGCGGCGCGTAGCCGCCGACCAATGGGTCGTCCATGTTGAACTGCAGGTACACGGTCTGCGCCAGCGGCGTGCGGTGCAGTTGCACGCCGCGCGCGGCCAGGTACGGCGCCAGGCGCCCGCCGGGCACAGCCTGGGTCTGGAACTGGAACGGGATCGCCATCAGGTCGAGGTCGCCGGCCAGGAACGCCAGCCAGCGCGGCTGCGTCTCTTCGATGATCGCGAACTCGACGCGGTCGATCATCGGCAGCGACCGGCCGCGCAGCCGCGCCGCCAGCGCCACGTCCTCGGGGCGGCTCGGGTCGGGGGTCTCGTCCCAGACGCGGTGGCGGTGGTTCGGGTTGCGCTCCAGCGCGAGGCGCTGGTTGCGCACCCACTGCACCAGCCGGAACGGCCCTGTGCCGACCGGGTGCCCGGCGATGTCGGTGCCCTGAGCCTGCACCACCTCGCGTGCCACCGCGCCGGACAACGAGACATTGGCGAACAGGTGCAGCAGCCGCGGCACCGGCTGCTGGGTGCGGACCTCGAAGCGGTAGCGATCCAGCGCGCGCAGCCCCGGCACCTCGCGGTCGTAGTCGAAGGGCCGGTCGCCGGCCAGCGCGTCGCGCCGCAGCGCGTCCATGCCCAGCAGGCGCACGGCCTCGAACTGAAACAGGTTGGGGCTGCGCACCTTCGGGTCGAACAGCCGCTTGACCGAGTACACGCAATCGGCGGCGGTGAGCTCCCTCGGGCGGCCCTGGAACACCGGGTCGTCGGCGAAGTGGATGCCGGGCTGCAGCCGGAACACGAAATGTGTGAAGTCGGCCGAGACCTCGGGCATCTCGGCCAGCGTGTTTGGCCGCAGCTGCGCCGGTTGGGCGAGGTAGTCGTAGCGCAGCGGGGCGTCGAACAGGGCGTCCACCACCGAGGCGGACGTTACATCGGCCACGCCGGCCGGGTCCAGACCGATGGGGTTGTTGGGCAGCACCAGGCGCAGCACCTTGGTACCGGGG
>JBBSCX010000118.1:0-9505 GCA_038249905.1 Burkholderiales bacterium | reverse complement strand
TCGGCCCCGGCCCCCGCCCCCGCCACGGCCACACCCACCACGCCCGTCCCCGCGGACAGCGTCTCGCCGCTGCTGGCCGCGGTCTGGGCCGGGCCGCTGCCGGCGGCCTTGCAGGACGCGGACTTCCGTCTCGTCGATGTCAACGACGCCTACTGCGCAGTCATCGGCTGGCCGCGCGCAGCGCTGCTCGGTCGCGACCCACTGGAATGGCAGCCGCAGGAGGACCACGAGATGGCGCTGCGGGCCCGCACAGAGGACCGCGCAGAGGCTGGCAGCACGGCCGCACCCGGCCCGACGCTGCGCCGTCGCATGCGCGACGCGCAGGGTCAGGACCGCTGGTTTGCGGTCACCAGCCTGCCGCTGCACGGCCTCGGGGTGCCGGATGCCGCAGCGGGCGGGGTGGCGCCTGCAGCGTCGGCCCACAGCCCGCCACGCTGGCTGACGCTGTGGCAGGACACGACCGGCGAGGTGGCAGCGCGCGACCATGCGCGGCGGGTGCAGGACGAACTGGCGCAGTGGTTCGGGCTCAGCGGCACCGGCATGCTGGTGTACGACGACACCGGGCTCATCGTGCGCTCGAACGCGGCTTTCGAGGCCCTGGTCGAACAGGTGCCCGAAGTGCTGGGCGAGGCCACGCCCGAACTGCAGACCTTGCTGGCCTGGGCCGGCGACGCACCGCACGCTGGCCTGCAGCCCGGCGCCGCCGCGCTGGAGCGGCAGGTGCTGCTGCCGCTGGCCGACGGCCGGCGACGGCGCCTGGTGGCGCGGCTGAGCTGCTATGCCGTGGACCGCGGCGAGCGCCGCGTGATGGCCGTGGTGGAGGACCGCAGCGCCGAGGACGAGCGCGACCTGGCGCAGCTCGAACGCGGCATGCTGATGGACACCGGCAGCATCGGCGTGGCCACCTACGACCCGGCACGCGGCTGGCTGGCCCCGGGGGCCTCGGCCGGCGCCACCGACCTCGGGCGGGCGGCGGACGCCGCGCCGTCGGTGGACGGCAGCGGTGCGCGCCGCGGTGGCGCATTGCTGGGCATCGGCCGCGAATTGGTCCAGACCGAGTCGATGCCCGAATACGAACGCCTGCAGCGTGCCCTGCGCGCGGGTGAACGCGCCGAGGTGCGTTACGCCGTGCGCCATCCGGAACTGGGTCTGCGCTGGCTGCTGACGCGGGTGGAGCCGGCCGCCTTGGCCGGCGGGCGCAGCACGACGTCGGTCGTGACGCTGGACGTGACCGAGCAGGAGAAGGCCCAGCGCCGCAACGAGGCCCTGCTGCGTGAACTGACGACCATCCTTGACGGTTCCACGGCCGGCATCGCCTACCTGCGCGGGCCGCTGCTGCTGCGGTGCAACCATCGCTTCGAGCGCATGCTGGGCCTGCCGCCCGGCGGTGCGGCGGGGGCCTCGCTGGACGAGATCCTGGGCCGCCTGCCCGACGGCGCACGCATCGCGCAGCTGGCGGCGGAGGCCCTGGCCGAGGGCCGGCGGTTCGAGGCCGAACTGGCCGTGCGGCCCATGGTCAGCGGCGCAGGCAGCAGCACGCACGGCGCCGGCAGCGCCGCGCCCGCCGACACAGAACCGGCTTGGTTGTCGCTGTCGGTGCGGCGGGCGGAGCCCGGTGGCGCCCTGCCCGAGGCCGTGGCCGTGCTGACCGACGTGTCGCGCCTGAAAACGCAGCAGGACGAACTGGAGCAGCTGCTGCGCGAACGCGAGCTGATGTTCAGCCTGTCCGAGGTCGGCATCGCCTACTTGCGCGGTGCCCGCGTCGAACGGGCCAACAACTCGCTGGCGGCGCTGACCGGTTATTCGCTGCCCGAACTGATGACGCTGGACACGGCCGAGCTGTACGCCAGCGCCCGCGACTGCGTCGACTTCGAGGCCCGCGTCGTGCAGGGGCTGCGCGCGCACGGCCGTTTCAGCGGCGAGCGCCGGCTGCGCCGCAGGGACGGCGCCATGCTGTGGGTGCAAGTGGCGGTGCGTCCGGTCGACCCCGACGACACCGACGCCGGTGTCATCTGCAGCTTCGTCGATGTCGACGAGCGCCACCGCGCCCGCACCACGCTGGCGGCGCAGGCCGAGCGCACCAAGGCCGTGCTCGATTCGGTGCTGGTGGGCATCGTCACCGTCTCGTCGCGCGGCATCGAGTGGATGAACCGCTCGGCGCGACGCATGTTCGGCGGCGAACTGGCCGACTTCGTCGGCGAACCCATCAGCATCGTGGCCACGCCCGAGCCCGGCCACCCGCTGCGCCGCAGCGACTGGACCGAGCGCCTGCGCGACGGCCAGTCCGAAACCTTCGAGTGCCGGCTGCAGGGTCGCGACGGCCGCACCTTCTGGGTCGTCGGCAATGCCGTCGTGACGCGCGGCGAGGCCGGGGCCGGCGCGCCGCTGACCTTCGCCCTGCTCGACATCGAACGCCGCCGCCAGGCCGAGATGCGCATCGCACAGGCCCAGGCCTCATTGCAGCGCGTGATCGAGACCGCGCCGCTGGCGATCGCATTGTTCGACGCCAGCAGCCTGCGCGTGGTGCAACTGAACCAGACTGCGGCCAGCTTCTTCGGCCGCCCGCTGGACGCGGTGCTGGGCCTGCCATTGGCGCAGGCCTGCGACCCGGCGCGGGCCGAGGCCCTGCGCGGCTGGCTGCGCGCCGCGGCCGGCGCCAGCGAGGCGCAGCAGCATGAATGGCGCGACGGCGGTGACGCGCTGGGGGCGGGCGATGCGGCCAGCGACGGCGGGCGCGTCTGGGACTGCCGCATCGTGGCCCTGGCCGAACGCGCCATCGAGGCGGTGCCGGGCACAGCAGGAACAGCCATCGTGGACACCGACGACGACGGCGACGCAGCACCGTCGCAGTTGCTGCTGGTGGCCAGCGACGTGACCGAACAGCGTGCCGCCGAACGCGCCCGGCTGCAAGGTGCGATCGCGCAGCGCGAGGTGCTGGTGCGCGAGGTGCACCACCGCATCAAGAACAACCTGCAGGGAGTGGCCGGACTGCTGCGCCAGAACGCCGCCCGCCACCCCGAGCTGTCGGGCCCGTTGACCGAGGCCGTGGGCCAGGTGCAGGCCATCGCGCAGGTGTACGGCCTGCAGGTCGGCGCCAGCGGCCCGCTGGCCGTGGCCAGCGTGCTGCGGGCTATCGCGCAAAGTGTGCAGCGCACGTTCGGCCGCCGCATCGAGGTGGCGGCAGGCGAGGCCACGGCCGACGCGGGGGTCGCTGACGGGCCTTCGCAGCCCGACCTGTGGCAGGACGGTGTCGTGCACGAACCCTTGTCGCACCTGCTGCCCGAGGCCGAGTCCATCCCTGTGGCATTGACGTTGAACGAGCTCCTGACCAATGCCATCAAGCACGGGCAGGGCGGGGCGGTGCAGTGCCAGGCCTGGGCCGACGGCGACGTGGTGACGATCCGCATCACCAGCGAAGCGCAACTGGCCGCGGGCTTCGACCTGGCGCAGATCCGCGGCGGTGTCAGCGGCCTGGGCCTCGTGCGTGCACTGCTGCCGCGTCGCAGCGCCACCCTGGCCATCACGCAGCAGGGCGCGCAGGTGGTGGCCGAGGTGACGCTTCGACCGCCCAGCGTGCGCCGCGCCGATGCGGCCGTGGCCGCGGGGTCCGCTGTGTCCGCTGTGTCCGCTGTGTCCGCTGCGGCCGCAACCACCACCTGATTCAGGTGGCTTGCCTGGCCTGGTCGGCCTGGCTGGCCTCTCCCCCTGCGTGACAATCAGAAGCATCCATGACCGCATTCGCCCCACCCAGCGTCGCCCCCCGCATCCTCGTGGTCGACGACGACCGCCTGGTGCTGGCCACCGTCACCGACGGCCTGGCCGAGGCCGGTTTCGACGTCATCGACGCCGACAACGGCGACGACGCCATCCTGCTGGCACGCGAGCACCGGCCGGTGCTGGCCCTGCTCGACATCCGCATGGAAGGCAAGTCCGGCCTGGACGTGGCGCGGGTGCTGCGCGAGGCACCGTACCGCATCCCCTTCCTGTTTCTGTCGGCCTTTGCCGATGCCCAGACGCAGGCCGAGGTGACGGCCCTGGGCGCGCTGGACTACCTGGTCAAGCCGCTGGACGTGGACCAGATCGTGCCGCGTGTGCGTGCCGCGCTGGCGCGCCTGCAGATCGGTGACAGCGCGAGCCTGCCGCCCGCGGCCATCGCCGACCCCGTGCCGCTGGCCGTGGGCGTGCTGATGCACCGGCATTCGCTGACACGGCAAGCGGCCTGGCAGCAGCTTCAGCGCCTGGCGCTGGCGCAGGGGATTGCGTTGCCGCAGCAGGCCGAACGTTTGCTCGGCGCGGTCGAGGAACTCGGGCGCTCCGCGCCCTGAACCTGCACCCTGAACCCCCAGCGCTGCGCCCCTCGTGCAGGGGGGTCAATCGCCCAGCGTGAAGTGGAAGGCCGCGCCGCGGCCCGGTTCGGCCTGGGCCCAGATATCGCCGCGGTGTCGGCGCACGATGCGCTGCACCGAGGCCAGGCCGACGCCGGTTCCGGGAAAGTCGTTGGCGCTGTGCAGGCGCTGGAACAGGCCGAACAGCCGGTCGGCCGAGCGCATGTCGAAACCGGCGCCGTTGTCGCGCACCACGAAGGCCCAGCGCCCGTCGACCCGTTCGCGGCAGAAGCCGATCTGCGCCCGCGCGCAGCGCCCGGTGTACTTCCAGGCGTTGCCCAGCAGGTTCTCCAGCACCAGGCGCAGCAGCGTGGGGTCGCCGATGGTGGCCAGCCCGGGTTCGATCTGCACTTCGGCTTCGCGCTCGGGCATGCCGCGGCGCAGTTCGTCGACGATGTAGCCCGCCAGCTGGCTCAGGTTGACAGGCTGACGCGCCAGCGGCTGCTGCGACAGCCGCGCCAGCGTCAGCAGCGCGTCGATCATCTGGTTCATGCGCGCCGCGGCGCCCAGCACGCGGTCGAGATGGTCGTTGCCGACGCGGTCGAGTTGCGGGCCGTAGTCCTCCTTCACGATGCGCGTGAAGCCCTCGACGACGCGGATCGGCGCGCGCAGGTCGTGCGACAGCGTGAAGCTGAACTGGTCTGACTCGGCCGGCGACGGCTCTGACACCTCGGCTGCCGTGGCCGTGGTCTCGCGCCACAACAGCGCGCCCAGTTTGCCGTCAGGCAAGGGGCCGTAGCGCTGCAATTGCCAGCCGGCGGCCTGCAGCGGGCCGGGCGGCGTGGCCGGGCGCGACAGCTCCAGCAGGGCTTCGGCCAGCGGCAAGGCCGGTGCCGGCGCCGCCAGGGCGGTCAGCAGGGGCCCGAGCGACAACACCGGGCCGGCCGCATCGCCAGTCAGGGCGGGGCTGGGCGGCGACGTCGCCGCGGTGCACAAGGCGCGCGCGGCGGGATTGGCGGCGCGCAGCGTCCAGTCGGCGCCGGGCGGGCCGGCATGCTCGGCCAACAGCATGGGCGCGCCACGGGCCTGCAGCACGGCGCCCAAGGCCAGGGCACTGGCGCTGCCCGCGTCCAGGGCCCCCGTCGGCTCGGCAAAGCCGGCAAAGCCGGCAAATCGGCCCCCTTCGTCAAAGTGCGGCTGTCCGCACAGGCGCCAGCCGCCGCCGGGCAGGGCCACGCGCAGGCCGGCAAAGCTGCGCTGGGTCTTCAGGGCGTAGCGCAATGCGGGGGTGTCGGTGACCTCGGGCGGCAGGGTGGGCGCGGACGGCAGGGCGTCGGCCGGTGCAAGCACCGATTGCAGCCGATGGGCCGCGTCGGTCTGCCAGGACCAGCCGGGCAGCAGGGCCTGGGTCTGGCGCAACGCGGCGTGCGCGGCGCGCAGGGCCTCGGCCTGCGCGGCAGCAGCGCGTTGACGCCCGAAGGCCAGCCCGGCCGCGGCGGCGGCCACCACGGCGGCCACGGCGAGCGCGAGGAAGGCCAGCGGCCACAATCCCGTCCCAGCCGGCCCGGCCACGGCGCCCTGGGCCGCAGCCGCAGGGCCCGGGGCCAGCGCCGACAAGGTCCAGGCGGCGAGGGCAGCGCCCCGACCGGGGCCGGATCGGGACATCGGCATGGTTGGGCATTGTACGAAGCAGGCAAGCTCGCAGCGGGCCTGCCGCGGTTGCGCGGTGCGGCCGCGGTTCTGCTGCGGTTCTGCTGCGAGAGGGTCAAGTTCGCGTGCGGCGGGCCGAAAACCCGGTCAGCGGCCCGGTGCCCGGTCGAGGCCGCCCGCCACCCTGTCCGCACCGTCCCGCCAGCCCGGCCCAACCGTGCGCCGTGGCAGTCGGCTACCCTTGCAGGAAAGTGCTGCCATGAGCGATGCCCCCATCGATGACGCCGACCTGCCGCCCCCGAGCCTGGATGCGGCGGCGCTGAATCGTCTGCGCGAACTCGACCCCGACGGCCGGCACGGTGTGCTGACGCGGGTGCTGACGGCCTTCGAGACCTCGCTGGCACGCATGCTGGTGCAGTTGCAGGCTGAAGCGAGCCGCGGCGACCCCGAGGTCGTGCGCGGCATTGCGCACACCCTCAAGTCCTCGTCGGCGAGCGTCGGCGCGCTGGCGCTGGCACGCGCCTGCAGCGAAGTCGAGCGCCGCCTGCGCGACGGCCAGCGCAACAGCCTGCCCGACGAGGTGTGCGCCGACGCGGCGCGACTGGCCATCGAAGCCCAGCGGGCCCTGCATGCGGTTGGGACTATGCTGCGGGCATAGTCTCGCGACGCCGCCGACACGATCCCACCGCATCGAACCCCGCCGTCTTGATGAGCCCACCGATCCCGCCCGCTGACGGCGCCGCCGACGACAAGCCACTGCTGCTGCTGGTCGACGACGAGGAGGTGACGCGGTTGCTGACGCGCCTGCACCTGCAGGAGCACGGCTTCCGGGTCGAAGAGGCCGACAGCGGCGAAGAGGCCCTGGCGCTGCTGGGCACGCACGCGCCCGATCTGGTGATGCTCGACGCGATGATGCCGGGCCTGGACGGCTTTGACACCTGTCGCGCACTGCGTCGGCTGCCTGGCCTGGCCAATCTGCCGGTGCTGATGCTGACGGGCCTGGAAGACGACGCCTCGATCAACCGCGCCTTCGAGGCCGGCGCCACCGACTTCTTCGTCAAGTCGCAACAGTGGAGCCTGCTGGCGGTGCGGCTGCAGTACCTGCTGCGCGCCTCGCGCACCACGATCGAACTCGAACGCAGCAAGGCCAAGCTGGCGCGGGCGCAGGACCTGGCGCGCATGGGCAGCTTCGACTGGCGGCGCAGCGACGGGCGGCTGTCGGTGTCGCCCGAGGCGATGCGGGTGTTCGGCCTGGGCGCGCACGAAACCGTGGGCCTGCGCACGCTGCTGGGCATGGTGCCGCAGGACGAGCGCCGGGCCTTGCGGCGGCGGCTGCTGGAGGCCCTGCGCCATGCCTCGCCGGTGGCCTGCGACCTGCCGATGGTGATGTTCAGCGGCAAGCGCCGCATGATGCACATCGAGGCCGAGCCCGAGTTCAACGAGCACGGCCACATGGCCGGCTACACCGGCGTGGTGCAGGACGTGCACGACCGCCGCGAGGCCGAAGACCAGATCCAGCGGCTGGCGCACTTCGATTCGCTGACCAACTTGCCCAACCGCCTGCAGTTGCGGGACCGCGCCGACCGCGCGCTGGAACAGGCGCGCCGCCTGGGGCACCAGTTCGCGCTGCTGTGGATCGACCTCGACCGCTTCAAGGAAGTCAACGATGCTTACGGGCATGGCGTCGGCGACGAGCTCTTGATCGAGGCCGGACGCCGCCTGAAGGCCTGCGTGCGCCACAGCGATCAGGTGCTGGACACATTGGAATCGGCCGGGCCGCGATCGCACAGATTGCTCGAAGCGGTGTGCCGCCATGGCGGCGACGAGTTCGTCGCGCTGCTGCCCGAAATCGCATCGGAGCAGGACGCCTCGCGCGTGGCCGACCGCATCGTGGCGGTGATGCGCGAGCCCATCTTCGCCGGCACCCAGGAATGCCGCGTCACCGCCAGCGTCGGCGTGGCCATTTACCCGCGCGACGGCAGCACCGTGCCCGAACTGCTGGTCAATGCCGATGCCGCGATGTATTCGGTCAAGAACCAGGACCGCAATGCGCTGGCCTTCTATGGCCCGCATCTGGCGGGCCGCGGGCGCGAACGCTTCGAGCTCGAATCGGCCCTGCACAAGGCCATCGAGCGCGATGAACTGGTGCTGCATTACCAGCCCAAGGTCGATGTGCGCCGCGCCGAACTGATCGGTGTCGAGGCGCTGATGCGCTGGCAGCGTGGCGACCGCCTGGTGCCGCCAATGGACTTCATCCCGCTGGCCGAGAAGACGGGTTTGATCGTGCCGATGTCGGAATGGGTATTGCGCGAAGCCGCACGCCAGGCGCGCGTGTGGGCCGATGCCTACGGCCTGGACAGCTTCAAGTCGATCTCGGTCAATCTGCCGGGCCATGTGTTTCAGCGCAGCGACCTGGTCGAACACATTCACCAGTGTGTGCGCGAGGCCGGCGTGCCGCACCGCGTGATCATGGTCGAGATCACCGAGAACACGCTGATGAGCACGCTGGAGAACATCACGTTGACGCTGGACAAGCTCAACCAGATCGGTGTGGAGGTTTCGATCGACGACTTCGGCAGCGGCGCGACCTCGCTGTCGGCCTTGACCGGGGTGCCGATCTCCGAGCTGAAGATCGACCGATCTTTCGTGCAGCACCTGGACAACAACGTCAACGGTGCGCGCAGTGCGGTCATCGCCGAGATCATCATCGACCTGGGGCGCAAGCTGGGCCTGCGCGTCGTGGCCGAGGGCGTCGAGCGGCTGGGGCAGATGGAAGAACTGCGCAAGCTGGGCTGTCACCTGATGCAGGGCTTCCTGTTCAGCCACGCCCTGCCGGCCGACCAGTTGGGCCCCTGGCTGGACGGCACGCAGACCGGCCGCAGCACCTGGCCGACGGCGCCGCGGGCCGCGCTGTCGGGCATGGCGATGGCCGGCGCGCCCGCTCTGGCCGATGACCCGGCCGACGCGGTGGACGACGACTTCGGCCGCTTTCTCGCCGGCGGCGCGGGCGGACCGGGCTGAGATGGCTGTTGGCGGGGCAGGGCAGCCGGAGGCCGCGGCCTGGGCGAACTTGATCGAGCGCCTGGTGGGTCAACTCGACCGCGGCGGTCGCGAATGGACCCGGGCCCGGCGCAAGGACAGTCTGCAGCGTGTGCTGACCGGCAGCCGCAGCGACGCCGCACGGTTGCAGCAGCGCCTGGGCGCCTTGCTGGGGGCCTGGGAATCTGACCGGCCGGCCGGGCCCGGCGTGGCAACCCCTGCGGTCGCAGTGCCTGGCGAAGCGGTTGGCGGAGCGGCTGGTGATGCGGCTGGTGATGCGGCTGGCGATGAGGCTGGCGATGTGGCCCCCTGGCGGCCACTGGTGGGCCGCCTGCATCACGCGCTGGCGGCCGCGTTGCCGCCGGCGGAGCCGCGCGCCCAGGCGCTGGCAGAGCGGCTGGCCGCGCGGGCGGGGCGCAGCGACAGCCCGGGGGCCCCCGCGGCCCAGGTGGCCGCTTCGGCCGCGCTGTGCCCGCCCGCCGCACGCCGGT
>JBBSCX010000117.1:0-9511 GCA_038249905.1 Burkholderiales bacterium | reverse complement strand
TGGTGCTCGGCAGCTTGACAGGCAGCGGCGACTTCGTCGCCCGTGTCTTGCTGCCAGCGCCGGGTATCGTGTTGGCAGCCGTGGTCGGAACGCCCGGCCCGGCAGACTTCCGCGTCTCGGGCCAGACGCGCTTGGAGCTCTCGCGCAGCGAACTGCGCCACGAGCTGCTCATCGGCGGCGGCAACGATGACGCGATCGCCTTCGACTTCCCCGGCGCCGGTTTCGCCGCCGACCGCATCACCGCCTTCCGCCTCGAAAAGACCCACCGCTGGGACGAGGCGCGCACCCAGGTCGCCATCCACATGCGCTACGCCAGCCCCGAGCTCGGCGGCAGCTTCGACGTCAGCATGCCCACGCCGCTGCGCAGCTGGCTGGACGAATTGCCCGAGCCCGGTCCGCAGCAGGGGTCCTTCGCCATGCGCGGGCGCGGCGGCGACCTGGTCAGCGTCGCCATCGGCGGCGCCAACCGCGGTACGTCCGACCTCTCCGTCGCCTTGGACCTTGGCGGAAATGGCAGCGTGGACGCCCGCGGCGAAGGCACCTGGGAAGGCATCGGCCTGGTTTCCGGCGTCTTCTTCGCCGACTACACGCCCGGCGGCCGAAGGAGCACCTACGCCTACAACGCCTACGAGCTCACGCTGCGCTCGCCCTTCGTCGGCGGCAGCACGCTGCCGGTGGACACCACCTTCTCACTGCAGTTCACCCGGCCTGTAGCCGGCGCCGCGGCCTGGCGCTGGCGGCTGGTGAACCAGGGCCGCATGGACCAGATGCCCACGGCCGGCGTGGAGGTGCCCGTGCAGGTGGAGATCCATGGCGCGCTTGTCAAGCTCAAGCCGACACAGCCGCTTCGCTACTCGCACCGCTACCAGCTGCTCGTGGACACCGGTGAGCCCACCGCCAACGGCCAGCTGATGCGCGCCACCACAGGCGGCACGCTGTCCCGCTATGGCGGCAGCATCGGCGCGTTCACGACGCCGAACATCCTCAATCCACAGTCGAGCCTCGCCGGACACCTGACGCTGAAGACTGGCGCGCCCGTCGAGGCCGTCGGCCTGCCGCCGCCCGGTGGCGCGCCGGACGGTATCCGCTACCTGTGGACCCAGCTCGGCGGCACGCCGCTGACAATCAACAGGCCCGACGAACGCAGCACCCTGATCGGGCTGGCCCCCGGCGCCAGCGGTGTCGGGTCCGCCACGGTGCGGCTGACGGTCAGCGTGGACGGCCCCAACAACAGTGAAAGCGCGGACTTCGTGCTGCGCACGGTCGCCGACACCAGCGGCGCCTGGCTCAGCCGGCTGCGCGTGCCCAGGAACCTCGGTGACGGGTTGAGCCCGCCGAAAGAGCTCTGGAGCGGCCCGGCCGTCGGAACGCTGACGGCCAGTCAGCAGGGCGCCCGGCTGAGCCTGGCCTATGTGGAGGCCGCCGACCCCATGCATCCCAACGGCAACTGGAGCCTCGAGCTGAGCAGTGCCGACGGCCAGACCCTGTGGCCGGGCACTTATGCCAACGCTTACAGCAGCGGGTGGCACGAGCGGCCTGCGGGCGTGCCGACCCTGGACCTGGTGAGCGGCCAGATCCGGCCCTCGTCCGTGCAGGGCGAGTTCGTCATTCACGAACTGGAAGTGGATAACGCAGGCCGAATTACGCAGCTGGCGCTGGACCTCACCGCCCCCCAGGGCAGCGGCCCGGCGATCTCCAGCGGTGCGATTCGCATCAACAGCGCGCGGGCGCTGCCGCCCTGACGGGGAGCGAACGTCGCTGCAATATTCGACGCCGCGCGCTCCCCGCGCCTCAATCGCACTGAGTTACCGCTGACCGATATCTGCCATCCGCTGCCGGTCTTTCGAGGATTTCCAAGTGTTGAGTGGCAACTTCGGGGGGGGCGAGAATAGGACTTTGGTTGTCGACTTGAGGTCGATTGCCGCCCGCCGCGTGCGCCAGTCGAGTGCCCGGTGGACCCGCACAACAAACATGCGAACAAGCCATTGATTTGCGACGGCAGCGCACCGGCGAGCGGCGACCGTGAGTACAGAACAGTTCGGCGCACCAAACTAGCGTCGGGCTTTCGGGTCAAGGTCGCGCAGCAGTTCCGCACAGGGGCTGACGATGCCGGGCCCGGCATCGAAAAGCGGCACCAGCGCCAGCAACGGGTTCAGCACCCCCAGGGCCAACGCGCCCAGGCCGCGCGTGACGATGGCGCCTGCATCCACCGATACCTCGGGGTCGCGAAAGGGGCCGCGCAGGTAGATGGGGCTGCGCAAGGCAATCACGCTCGTCACCTTGGTCCGCGGCACAAAGGCCAGGTCCAGCGTTTCGGTCCCCAGGTCCACATGGCCATTGCCGACCACGGTGCTGATCGACGTGTCCAGCACCAGGGCCTGCACCGCCATGCGGCCATTCTTGACGTCGAAGTCGGCCACCGCGCAACGCAGCGCCACGGTCTCGTCGCCGGCCAGGTTCAGGCGCAGGATTTCCAGCAGGTGCAGGCCGATCTTTTCCATCAGCAGGCGGCTGACGAGCCCGTCCTTGGCCACCAGGCTGACGCGGCCATCGGCGCTGGCCAGCATGCGGCCCACCGAATCACCGCTGCCGGCCAGGCGCGCATCGCCGTCCAGACGGCCGATGGCGGACCGGCCCAGGTCCACATCGGGCAGCAGGCGCTGCAATTGCACACCCCGCAATTGCAATGTGGTCGTGCCCTTCATCGGCGAGCTTTTCGCGTCCAGCAGCACCTGGGCGCGCAATTGCCCGCCGGCCAGGTCGAAGGTCAGCGGGTCCAGTCTCAGCTGCCGGTCCTGCAATTGCAGGCGGCCCTGCAAGCGCGCCAGCGGCTGCGCTTCGCTGCGCAGCAGACTGGCGGCGGCAAACGCCACATCGGCGTCCAGACGGCCCCACAGCGCGGTGTTGAAGGGTATTTCGGGCAGCAAGCGCAGCTTGGCCTTTGCGGGTTGATCGACCGCACCCTCCTTGACGCCCGCCTTGACCCCGACTGCCGGCCCCAGGTCGGCCAGATCGAGCCGGCGTGAGCTGATACCGCCCCGCAGCATGGGCCGCTCGCCGGCAGTGTCCAGTTGCAAAGTGCCGGCGACGTCGCTGTGCCCGACCTCGCCGGTGAACGAGGCCAGCCGCCACAGCGCACCATCGCGCACCAGCCGGCCCTGGACGCGGTAAGCCGGCGTCGGCGGCAGCGGCAGGCCCAGCAGCGCTGACAGCGCCGCCAGGTCGGCACCGCGCAGGTCCATTTGCAGGTCCAAGGCAGAAAGGCTGGCCAGGCCGGTGATGCTGCCCTCGGCCTGCAGGCGTGTGCGGCCCGCGCCGCTGCCCAGGGTGGCGTCGATGCGCAGCGGGTAGGGCGCCCTCACGTCGCGCCATGCCAGCCCGGCGCCGCCGGTGCCTTCGGCGGTCAGCGGCTGGCCGCGCAGGCGGCCGTCGATCTCGAAGTCCAGACCGGGGGATGCGGGAGGGGATGCGGCGGCGGACGCGGGACCGGCCGCCGCGGCAGCGGACGCGGGCTCGGCCGCAGTCGCGGCATCGGCGGCGGATGCCGTAGGGGCCGTCACGGCGACGGAATCGGTGGACAGCGCCACGCGCAAATCCGTGGACTGCGCCGTGTCCAGGAAGTGCAGTTCGCCGCGGTCCAGCAGCACGCGACCGACGGCGATGCGGGCGCTGTCGTCGGTCTGCTTCAGATCGAAGAGCCACGTCTTGCGCATCACCCCGGCGGCGTCGGGTGACTGCTCCAGAAACACCTGCGGCCGCTGCAGCCGCAGTTCCGGAAAGGCCAGCCGGCCGCGCAGCGCTTCGCGCAGGTCGACGGTGGCCTCGACCGCGTCGGCCACCAGCGCGTCGGGCGCGGCCGCCCAGGCCGGGTTGGACAGGCGCACGGACTCGGCACGCACCCGCGGGCTCGGCCAAGCCAGCTTCACGCTCAAGTCACCTTCCAGACGCAGCACGCGCCCGGTCTTGTCCAGCGCCAAGTCCTGCAGCGGGCCGCGGGCCCAGTTCCAGCCGAAAACGGCCACCCACAGCAGGGCCAACAGCAGCAAGGCGATGAATGTCGCCATCAATGCCGCGATCAGCACGGCCAACCAGCGCAGCGGCGCGGGCCATGCAGACAAAAAGCTCAGACGGGACATGAACGCGGGCATGGAAGGCACCTGGGGCAGCGTCGGCAGGGCACGGCGGGTGCCGGGCGATGCTTGCCGAACGATGGATGCCCAGCGTGTACCGCCGTGGCCGCGCCCTGTCTGTGCGGCTTGGCACGCCGCGGCCTGGCTGTTGCACTGGCAATCGCTGTCGCCGCGCCCTCGCCGCGCGTGGACCCGGGCCGGGCCCGGGCTTCAGCCCGCCGCCGAGAACACCGCATCCAGTTGCGCCCGCCACTGCGCCTTGCGTTCAGCCGGCGCGAAGCTGGCTTCGAAGCTGTTGGCCGCCAGCGTGTAGGCGTCCTGCGCCGTCAACGTCGGCAGCGCAGCAAAGGTCTGCACGAAGTTGTCGTTCATGTAGCCGCCAAAGTAGGCCGGGTCGTCGCTGTTGACGGTGATGCACAGGCCGGCGTCCAGCAGGGTCTTCAGGTTGTGCTGCGACAGGTCCTTGAACACGCACAGCTTGACGTTGGACAGCGGGCACACCGTCAGCGGCATGCGCAATGCGGCCAGGCGCGCCACCAGCGCCGGGCTCTCGGTGCAGCGCACACCGTGGTCGATGCGCTCGACGTGCAACACGTCCAGCGCGCTTTCGATGTAGGCCGGGGGCCCTTCTTCGCCGGCATGGGCGACCCGGTGCAGGCCCAGTTCGCGGCTGCGCGCAAACACCCGCGCAAACTTCTCTGGCGGGTGACCGCGTTCGCTGCTGTCCAGGCCGACGCCGACGAAGTGCTGGCGATAAGGCAGCGCGGCTTCCAGCGTCTCGAAGGCCGCGTCTTCGCTGAGGTGCCGCAGAAAACACAGGATCAATGCACCCGTGATGCCCAGTTCGGCCTCGGCGCGGTCGCAGGCGCGCTTCAGGCCCTGGATCACCGTGGCCATGGGCACGCCGCGTTCGGTGTGCGTCTGCGGGTCGAAAGACAGTTCAGCATGCACCACGTGGTCGGCCGCGGCGCGTTCGAAATAGGCCCAGGCCAGGTCGTGAAAATCGTCCTCGGTCAGCAACACGCTGGCCCCGGCGTAATAGATGTCCAGAAAGCTCTGCAGATCCGTGAAGGCATAGGCCGCACGCAGCGCCTCGACGCTGGCATAGGGCAAGGTGATGCCGTTGCGTTGCGCCAGGCGGAAGATCAACTCGGGCTCGAGCGAACCTTCGATGTGGATGTGCAGTTCGGCCTTGGGCATGCGGCGCAGCAGGGCCGTCAGCTGGGCGGGGGGCAGGTTGGGGATGTGGGGCATGGCGGGGATTGCCTTCATGTCGGGGATCGCGGGTGGGACCGGGTGGCCCGTCGCACAGCGGTCGTCGGGGGCTGCCTACACTCTAGCGATGAATCCCAAGGCCGCGGCCGACCCCACCCCCGCAGCCCCGGCGATGGACCCCGCCACGACCCCGCCCAAGGGCCCTGTCCCGCCTGTCACTGCCCCGCCCACACCCAGCCTGGCCGAGGCCACGCGCTACTGGCTCAAGCTGGGCTGCCTCAGCTTTGGCGGGCCGGCCGGGCAGATCGCGCTGATGCACGCCGACCTGGTGGAGAAGAAGCGCTGGGTCTCCGAGCGGCGTTTTCTGCACGCGCTGAACTTCTGCATGTTGCTGCCCGGGCCCGAGGCGCAGCAACTGGCCACCTACATCGGCTGGCTGCTGCACCGGCGCGCCGGGGCCCTGTTGGCGGGCGGGCTGTTCGTGCTGCCTTCGCTGCTGCTGCTGATCTTGCTGAGCTGGGTCTGTCTGCGCTTCGGCAGCGTGCCGGCGGTGGCTGCCGTGCTGTGGGGCATCAAGCCGGCCGTGGTGGCGCTGGTATTGGCGGCGGCCTGGCGCATCGGCGCGCGGGTGCTGAAGCACCCCTTGCTGTGGGCCATCGCCATCGGCGCTTTCGTGGCCATGGCGGTATTGCGCTGGCCCTTTCCGCTGGTGCTGGCGGCGGCGGCGGCGGCCGGTGTGGTGGGCGGGCGCATCGCGCCGCAGGCCTTTGGCGGCGAGGGCACGGCACCCGCCCACCCCGGCGGTGGCGGCGCCACGGCCACGCAGCCGCGCGCCGTCATCGACGACCACACGCCCGCACCGGCCCATGCCCGCTGGTCGACGCGCCGCGCCGCGCGCGTGGCGGCGGCCTTCATCGGCCTGTGGCTGCTGGCGATGGCCGCGCTGCTGGCCTGGCAGGGATGGCAGGGCACGCTGACGCAGATGGGCTGGTTTTTCACCAAGGCCGCGCTGCTGACCTTCGGCGGCGCGTATGCCGTGCTGCCCTATGTGATGCAGGGCGCTGTGGAGCAGCAGCAATGGCTGAGCGCAACGCAGATGATGGACGGCCTGGCGCTGGGAGAAAGCACGCCGGGCCCGCTGATCATGGTGCTGGCCTTCGTCGGTTTCGTCGGCGGCTGGACGGCGCAATTGTTCGGGCCCGATGCGCTGTTTCTGGCCGGCGCGGTGGCGGCCCTGGTCGTCACCTTCTTCACCTTTTTGCCGTCCTTCATGTTCATCCTGCTGGGCGGGCCCTTCATCGAAAGCACCCACGGGCAATTGCGCTTTACCGCGCCGCTGGCCGGCATCACCGCCGCGGTGGTGGGCGTCATCGTCAACCTGGGGCTGGTGTTCGGGGTGGCGGTGTTGTGGCCGCAGGGGGCCGGCCTTGCGGCAGCTGCCGGGGCCGGGGCTGGGCCCGGGCCTGGTCCTGGGCTGATGGCCACGCTCGACTGGGCCGCGGCGGGCCTGGCCGCGGTGGCGCTGGTCGCGCTGCTGCGCTTTCGCGTCGGCGTGTTGCCCTTGATTGCTGCCTGTGCAGGCCTGGGATGGCTGTGGCGCGGGGTGATCCTGTGACCCTGGCCCGATGCCGGCCCGATGTGGACCTGTTGCGGGCGTGTTGCGGGCGTGTTGCGGGCGTATTGCCGGCATATTGCGGACCTGTGGCGGACCCATTGACGAACGGATGAGGCACCGATGACCACCCACACCCCCCTGCGCCTGGCCATCGCCCAGACGCGCATGCACTGGGACGGCGACGACAACACCGCCACCACGCTGGCCGCGCTGGCGCAGGCGGCGGCGCGTGGCGCGGCGATGTGCGTGTTTGCCGAATTGACGCTGACGGGCATCCACCGCCAGATCGCGGCCCAGGCGCAACCGGCCAGGGTTGCAGCATGGTTGCACGCCGTGGCGGCGGCCTGCGCGCAGCACCGCATTGCGGCCGCCGTGGGCGCCCCGGTGTTCCGCACCGACGGCGAAGGCCTCGGTGCCATCCACATCGCCCACCACTTCTGCAATGCCGAAGGCCAATGGATCGGCCACATCGAAAAGCAGGGCCTGACCGGCGCCGAGGCCACCTTCTTTCAGCCCGGCCGCGACCGCAGCGTCATCACGCTGCTGGGCCGACGCTTCAGCGCTGTCATCTGCCGCGAGATCGACGATGCAGACACGCTGGTGCCGCAGTGGGCCGCGCTGCAGCCCGACATCCTGCTGTGGCCTGGCGCCATGCGGCCTGACCCGGCGCTGCCATTGCCACCGCCCGGCGCCCCGATGCGGCATGTCGAGCAGGCGCAGCAACTGGCGCGCGACAGCGGCGCCATCGTCATCCAGGCCAACTGGCCCAATGCGCTGAACCGGCCCGAAGAAGGTGAACATGCCGGGCAGAGTGTGTGCATCGCGGCCGACGGCACGATCTTGTTGACCCTGCCGCGCGCCGCGGCCGGAGTGGCGGTGTTCACCTTGGCCGACAAGCACTACACCGACTTCGAATGGCACGCCGAAACACCGGATGCCACCGACACGACCCCGGCGCCCACAGCGCCCACAGCGCCCACAGCGCCCACAGCCCCAAAAGCGCCTACAGCGCCTACAGCGCTTACAGCCTGATCCAACCCTCCCCTCACCCACCGCATGAACCGCATCGACACCGACCTGCACGCCGCCACGCTGGCCAACGGCGTGCGCGTCATCGCCCTGAGCCAGCCGCACCTGGCCACCGCCACGGTGGCCGTCTACCTGCGCAGCGGCAGCGCGCACGAACCGCGCGCGCTGTCGGGCATCAGCCACTTTGCCGAGCACATGGTGTTCAAGGGCACAGCCACGCGCAACGCCGGGCGCATCAACCTGGACGCTGAACGCCTGGGCGCCGAGGTCAACGCGCATACCGACAAGGACCACAGCGCCTTCCACATTCGCGGGCTGGCGTCGCATGCAGCGCCTTTTGTGCACATGCTGGCCGACATCGTGCTGCACCCGGCCTTTCCGGCCGACGAACTGGAACGTGAACGCCAGGTGCTGCTGCAAGAACATGCCGAGGACGAGGACGACCCGGTGTCCACCGCCTTCAAATTGTTCGACCGCGCCTGCTTTGGCAACCACCCGGTGGCGCAGCCGGTGATCGGCCCGCGCCGCAATGTCGAGCGCCTGGGCCGCGCCGCGCTGCAGGCCTGGATGGCGCAGCAGGTGACGGCGCCCAACCTGGTCGTCGGCGTGGCCGGGCCGATGCCGGCCGACGCCCTGCTGCACGAGGCAGAGCGCGCATTTGCCGACGCCGCGCCCGGCACGCCCAACCTGGTGGAAGCCGCCACCTACAGCGGCGACATCGCCAGCCAGCGCCAGGACGGCAGCAGCCAGACCCACCTGGTGCTGGGTTTCCCCATCCCGCCATTGGCCGCCGAAGACCCGGCTGCGACGGTGGCCGCATCGCTGCTGGGCGACGGCATGAGCAGCCCGCTGATGCAGGCCGTGCGCGAGCAGCGCGGCCTGGCCTATTACGCCGCCTGTTCGGCCGACGTGCTGGACATGTGCGGGCAGTTCGTCATCGAGGCATCGACATCACCCGCCCAGTTTGACGAACTGCTGGCCGTCGTGCTGCAACTGATGCAGCGCCAGGCCGAGACCACCGACCCGGTGGACCTGGAACGGGCCCACAACCAACTGGCGGTGCGCCGCCTGCGCGCCCAGGAAAAGCCGCTGCGGCGGCTGGAGAGCGCCGCGCTGGACCTGTTTGCGCTGGGCCGTGTGCGCACGCAAGCCGAACACCTGGATGCGCTGCGCAGCGTGACTGCGCCGCAGGTGCGCGATGCGCTGGGGCGCATGCTGGCCGCGGGTGCCAGCGTGGCGGTGACGGGGCAGGTGGCGCGGGGGACGCGGGACAAGTTGCGGCGGGCGGTAGGGAGGTAAAGGGGGGTGGTGGCGGGGCTGAATGGATCGGCCCGCCCCGGATGGCACAGTCCGGCGCTTGGAAACCTCAGCTCGAGCGCGCGCCTGTGGTGCAAGAAGACGGGTGCTTGCAGACAACTTGGCTGAAATTTCTTCATACGCCCGCACCACACCGCTGTCGCACGCCACCGCCCCGCACAGCAGGACCAAGGGAGAACTCCGATTCGATCCAAGGGGTGGCGGG
>JBBSCX010000116.1:0-9512 GCA_038249905.1 Burkholderiales bacterium | reverse complement strand
CTCGATGTTGGGCTTCTCGTTCCAGCCGCCGACGTTGTAGACCTCGCCCACGCGCCCACCGGCCAGCACGGCGCGGATGGCGCTGCCGTGGTCGCCGACGTAGAGCCAGTCGCGCACCTGCATGCCGTCGCCATAGACCGGCAGCGGCTTGGCGGCCAGAGCGTTGACGATCATCAGCGGGATCAATTTCTCGGGGAAGTGATAGGGCCCGTAGTTGTTGCTGCAGTTGGTCGTCACCACCGGCAGGCCGTAGGTGTGGTGCCAGGCGCGCACCAGGTGGTCGCTGGCGGCCTTGCTGGCGCTGTACGGGCTGTTGGGTTCGTAGGGGTGGGTCTCGGTGAAGGCCGGGTCGCCGGGGCCCAGGCTGCCGTAGACCTCGTCGGTGCTGACATGGTGGAAGCGCCAGGCGGTCTTGGCGTCGCCCGGCAGTGCGTTCCAGTGCGCGCGCGCCGCTTCCAGCAAGGTGAAGCTGCCCTGCACGTTGGTGTGGATGAAGGCGCCTGGGCCGTGGATGCTGCGGTCCACATGGCTCTCGGCCGCGAAGTGCACGACGGCGCGCGGGCGGTGCGTGGCCAGCAGGCTGTCGAGCAGCGGCCGGTCGGTGATGTCGCCGTGCACGAACACATGCCGTGCGTCGCCCTGCAGGCTGGCCAGGTTGGCCAGGTTGCCGGCGTAGGTCAGCGCGTCGAGGTTGACGACCGTCTCGTCCGACTGCGCCAGCCAGTCGAGAACGAAGTTGCTGCCGATGAAACCGGCGCCGCCGGTGACCAGAATGGTCATGAATGCTGTCTCCAGAAGGACGCTCGCGAACACGCGACACCAACGCGGATTCTGTACGGCTGTTGCACGGCGTCGGGCGGTGCTACTTCACGCGCCCGTAGGTGTCTTCGAAGCGCACGATGTCGTCTTCGCCCAGGTAGCTGCCCGACTGCACTTCGATGATCTCCAGCGGCACCTTGCCCGGATTCGACAGGCGGTGGGTCTGGCCGAGCGGGATGTAGGTGCTCTGGTTCTCGCTGAGCATGATCACCTTGTCGCCATTGGTCACCTCGGCCGTGCCGCAGACGACGATCCAGTGCTCGGCGCGGTGGTGGTGCATCTGCAGGCTCAAGGACGCGCCGGGCTTGACCATGATGCGCTTGACCTGGTGCCGCGGGCCGTTGTCGATGCTGTCGTACCAGCCCCAGGGGCGGTGCACCTTGCGGTGCAGGGCCTGTTCGCCGCGCTGCTCGGCACCCAGCTGCTGCACGATCTTCTTCACGTCCTGACTCTTCTCGCGGTCGGCCACCAGCACCGCGTCGGGGGTCTCGACGACGATCACGTTGTCCAGGCCGACCACGCTGACCAGCCGGCTGGTGGCATGCACCAGCGTGTTGCGGCTGTCGGTGACGATGGCGTCGCCGGTACTGGCATTGCCGGCGGCGTCCTTGGGCGCCACCTGCCACACCGCTTCCCAGGCGCCCAGGTCGTTCCAGCCGGCGTCCAGCGGCACCATGCGGATGTCGAGCACGCCGGGGCAGCGTTCCATCACCGCGTAGTCCACGCTTTCGCTGGGCACGGCGGCAAACGCCGTCTTGTCGGGACGGACGAAGGTGGCGCCCTTGTTCTCATCGGTCGTGCGTGTGTCCCAGGCCGTGCGGCAGGCGGCGGCGATGTCGGGCCGGAAGCGTTCCAGCGCCGCCAGCCAGACCGAGGCCCGCAGCACGAACATGCCGGCGTTCCAGAAGTAGCCGCCCTCGGCCAGGTAACGCGTGGCGGTGGCGGCATCGGGCTTCTCGACGAACTGCGCCACGCGGCGCGCACTGCCGGCGATGGCGTCTTCGGTGCGGATGTAGCCATAGCCGGTCTCGGGCGCGGTGGGCGTGATGCCGAGGATGACGATCGCGCCGTCGGCTGCGGCATGCACGGCGTCGCGCACGGCGGCGGTGAAGGCGGGCCCATCGGTGACGGTCTGGTCCGACGACGTGATGACGAGCACCGGGTCGATGCCCTGCGGCGTGCCGTCCAGTGCCTGCAGCGCTGCCAGGGTGACGGCCGGCGCGGTGTTGCGGCCCAGCGGTTCCAGCAGCACGGCGGCCGCCTCCACCCTGGCGTCGCGCAGCTGGTCCAGCACCAGGAAGCGGTGCTCCTCGTTGCCGACCACCAGCGGGCCGTTCACCGCCAGGGCGTCGTCTGCCAGGCCCTGCAGACGTTCAACCGCCTGCTGGAACAGGCTGGTGGTGCCCGACAGCACCAGGAACTGCTTGGGGAAGCCGGCTCGCGACAGCGGCCACAGGCGCGTGCCAGAGCCGCCGGCCATGATCACGGGTTGAACGGGAATGCGGGGGCTCATGTGTCGAATCCTCGGGGGTTCATCGATTGCCAGCGCCAGCTGTCGGCGCACATGCGGGGCAGGTCGTATTGCGCGGTCCAGCCCAGCAGGGCGCGCGCGCGGCTGGGGTCGGCCCAGCACGCGGCGATGTCGCCGGGGCGGCGTGCCACGACCTGGTACGGCACCTCGCGCCCGCTGGCCGCGGCGTAGGCGGCCACCAGGTCCAGCACGCTGTGGCCGCGGCCGGTGCCCAGGTTGACGGTGAAGCTGCCGGCCTGGTCCAGCAGGCGGCGCAGCGCCGCCACGTGGCCTTCGGCCAGGTCTTCGACGTGGATGTAGTCGCGCACGCCCGTGCCGTCGGGGGTGGCCCAGTCGCCGCCGAAGATCTGAAGTCTTTCGCGCCGGCCCACGGCCACCTGGGCGACATAGGGCCTCAGGTTGTTCGGCGTGCCGCGCGGGTCTTCGCCGATGAGGCCACTTTCGTGGGCACCCACCGGGTTGAAGTAGCGCAGGCAGGCGGTCTGCCACGCAGGATCCGCGGCGCCCAGATCACGCAGCACCTGTTCGCCCATCAATTTGGTCTGGCCGTAGGGGTTGGTGGCCGACAGCGGCGCGTCTTCGGTGATCGGCAGCGTCTGCGGGTCGCCGTAGACGGTGGCGCTGGAGCTGAAGACGAAGCGCCTGACGCCGTGCCGCTGCAGGGCCGCGGCCAGCGTCACCAGACCGCCGATGTTGTTGGCGTAGTAGGCCAGTGGCTGTGCCGTCGATTCGCCCACCGCCTTGAAGGCCGCGAAGTGCACCACGGCGTCGATGGGGTGGCGGCCGAGCACCGCATCGAGCGCCGCCGCGTCGGTGACGCTGGCGCGTTCGAACACCGGTGTGCCGCCGCCGATCTGCGCCAGCCGTTCAAGCACGTACGGGCTGGAGTTGCTGAAATCGTCCAGCCCGACGACGTCGAAGCCCGCGCGTTGCAGCGCCAGCCAGGTGTGCGAGGCGATGTAGCCGGTGGCGCCGGTCAGCAGCACCTGCGGTCGCTGTGTGCTTGTCAACGCAGGCTCACTGGATCGTGAACTGCGCATAGCAGCCATAACGTTCGTTGCCCAGGTCGGACGCCAGCGGGCCACTGCCGCGGCGGGTCTCCTTGCCGACGTCGCAACCCAGCAGCACCGAACGCTGCGGCTGCCAGCGCGCGCCCAGGCTGAGCACGGTGTAACTCTCGGTGCCGGTGGCCGTGGTGGGGATCAGCGGGTTGGGCGGCAGCGTGCGCACCAGTTTGAGTTCGAGCTGCTGCACGCTGGCATTGAAGCCCAGCTTGGCCGAGAAGGCGTAATCCACCCCCACACGCAGCCCGGTGTTGACGCGGCTGTAATCGGTGGTGCCGTCGAAGAAGCCGAACAGCCGCACCGCGTAGGAGTCCTGGCTGGTGTCGCGTGTCAACCGTGTGTTCACCCGCAATTTGCCTGTGGCCTGCCAGGTCCAGCCCAGCGCGCCAGTGAGGCCGTCGAAGTCGCGCTGCGTGGCGCGGTCGTAGCTGACCTGGCCGAGGCTGATGCGGGCGTCGAAGTTGCTGATGCTGCTGGGACGGTAGTTGGCGGTGAGGTCGATGTCCTCGCGCTTGAACTTGTCGGCGATGAAGTCGCCATTGGCCGCGACGTCGAAGCGGGGGTACTCGCCGCTGGTGGCGCGCAGCGCGAGGCCGAAGTCGCTGACCGTCGACGGCCGCCAGCGCACGCCAGCCGAGGCCGTCTGCTGGCGGAAGTTGCGCGCCTGCACGTTGCGTTGCTCCAGCGAGTTGTCGATGTCGCGGTAACCGGCACCGAGTTCGGCCGTCCACTGCGTCACCAAGCCCACGCGCACGGTGGCGTCGAACTGCGTGGAGGTCTCGAGGTTGCGCTGCCGCAGGAAGCCGATTTCCTCGACGTTGTTGCTGCTCAGACGGCGGGTGCTGCTCAGGTTCAGGCTGCCGGACAGGCGTTCGATGGTGCTCCAGTCCAGCCCCGCGGCCAGCGTGTAGCCGTTGTTGTCGTACACCGAGTTGCGCGACAGCGTATTGCGACGCAGTGCGACGTTGCCATACAAACGCTGGCGGCCGATCGGCTGGTCCAGGCCGGCGATCAGGGCCGTGCTGGAGATGGTGTCGCTGCGGCTGAATCCGGCGGGTGTGGCCTGTCCGTCGCCCAGCCGCAGCGCATTGCTTTCGTGGGTCATGGTCTGCGAAGCGCCGATGTACCAGGGGCTGGACTGGGCCTGGGCGAGGCCGGCGGGCAGCAGGCTGGCGGCACACAGCGCGGCCAGGCTCAGGACGGCGGGCGGGGTGGTTGGGCGTGTCATCGCGGGTTCTGGCTGCGGCGGTGGGAGGCGAGGGCGGGGGCGGAGGCGGAGGCGGGGAAGGCTCTGGACCTGGACGGGCGCGTCGTCGTGCTGCGCCTCAATAGGCCTGGCGGTCGAAGAACACCAGCTTGACGGTGCGCGCGATGATCTGCAGGTCCAGCAGCAGGGTCCAGTTGCGCAGGTACTCCAGATCGTATTCGACCCGTGCCTGCATCTTTTCAATGGTTTCCGTCTCGCCGCGGTGCCCGTTGACCTGGGCCCAGCCGGTGATGCCGGGCTTGACCTTGTGGCGCACCATGTAGGCCTTGATCATCTGCCTGTACTGCTCGTTGTGGGCCACCGCATGCGGGCGCGGGCCGACGATGCTCATGCGCCCCTGCAGCACGTTGACGAATTGCGGCAATTCGTCCAGCGAGCTGCGGCGCAGATAGGCGCCAAAGCGGGTGATGCGCGGATCGTCCTTGGTCGCCTGCACCACCACCGCGCCGTCGTCCGTGCTGCGCATGCTGCGGAACTTGTAGACCACGATTTCTTCGCCATCCAGGCCGTTGCGGCGCTGGCGGAAGATCACCGGCCCGGGCGAGCTCAGCTTCACACCGATGGCGATCGCGGCCAGCACCGGCGCGATGCCGATCAGGATCAACAGGGACAGCGCCACGTCGGAGATGCGCTTGACCAGCCGGTTGGTGCCGGTGAAGGGCGTCTCGCACAGGCCGACCACGGGCACGCCGTTCATGTCCTGCAGCCGGCCCTGGATGATGGAGATGCCGAACACGTCGGGCACGAAGAAGATGCTGGCCGTCGTGCCCTGCACCTGTTCCATCAGTTCCACGATGCGCGGCTGGCTGCCCAGGGGCAGGGTGATGTAGACCTCGTGCACGCCGTGTTCACGCACGTAGTCGGCCACCTCGCGCAGCTTGCCCAGACGCTGGCCGGCCGCGGCGGCATCGACGCGGTCGTCAGTGCGGTCGTCGAAGTAGCCGAGGAAGCTCAAGCCCATGTCGCCGCGCACCTGGAAGGCGCGCGAGACCTTGACACCCAGCGCGCCTGCCCCGACGACGATGGCGGTGCGTCGGTTGTGCGGCAGGGCCGCCTCGGCACGCAGCCACTTGCGTCCGGCGAACACCAGGCACCAGTGCAGGCTGGGCGTCAGCAGCGCCCACCAGAGCAGGACACGGGCATCGAACAGACCCAGGCTGCGCGTGGCATAGCCGCACAGGCCCAGGATCAGCAGCAGGCTCAGCCAGGAGGTGCCGATGTCCACGGCGGCATTCAAGGGCCGCTCCCAGAAGCGGTTGCGACCGGGGAAGGTGAGCGCGAAGACCAGCAGGCACAGCGTCAGGTCCGGCCGCAGGATGGGCTCGTCGAAGAACACCGCCAGCGCCAGGAAGACACCGACGGTGATCGATGGCTCCAGGAACGCCGCTACCAGCGAGGTGACCGACTGCGGTGCGCTGTAGAAAGTGCGAGTGGGGCCGCGTTGCTCGAACATCGTGGGGGGGGGTGTCTCGTCGGCCGGGGGCGGGTGCTGCGGCGGCAGTGGCGTGCATCTCTTGCACATCCGGCGGCGCCGGGTCCCGGGGCACAGGCGCGGCTGGCGGGACACCGACGGCCCCCTCCCGGCCCGGCGTGAAGCGGCGGATTGTGGATCAACTTGATGACGCTGCCGGGACCTCGCGGGACCCTGAAGATGGGGCTGGTATCACCCGCTGCCTACAATCGCGACATGCTTCACAGCCTGCAATCGATGCTCGCGCCGGCCTTCGCCGAGCGCCTGACCCTGGTCCTCAACCATGTGCTCGGCAGCGAGGCCGTGGCCACGGAGCGTCTGCGCCCACATGCCGGGCGCAGCGTCATGCTGCGGCTGGAGGGCTGGCCCGCGCTGCTGCCACCGCCGCCGCAGCTGGGCTGGCGCATCACGCCCGCCGGGCTGCTGGAGTGGATGGCACCGGGGACGCAATCAGCGACCGCCGCGGCCGCGGCCACGACCGCCGAGGCCCCCCCGGCCGACCTGAACGTGCACATCGACGCCCGCAACCCCGCGGCGATCCTGGCCCATGCCGTGGCGGGCGAAATGCCCGCGGTGCAGGTGGATGGCGACGCGCAGCTGGCCAGCGACGTCAACTGGCTGTTGCAGAACCTGCGCTGGGACGTCGCCGCCGATCTCGAGCGCCTGTTCGGCCCGGTGGTGGCACAGCAGTTGCATCAGGTCGGGCAGGCGTTTGCCGGCGCCCTGCGCGGTGCACTGCGCCTGCTGGCGACTGCGGGCGAGCGGCTGCGGCCTCGATGAGGTGGCAGGCCTGCGCGGGCCGCCCGTGAGGCCGCCGATGTGCTGGAGCCGTGCATGAGACGGCTGGGGCGCCTGATCTTCATCATCGTCACCATCCTGCGCTTCGGCCTGGACGAGGTGGCGCTGTCGGCCTTCCGCCAGCGCTGGGTGCGTGCCCTGGTGCGTGTGGTCACGCTGGGCCGGCGGCTGGACGCACCGCGCGGCGAGCGCCTGCGCCAGGGGCTGGAAAGGCTGGGGCCGCTGTTCATCAAGTTCGGCCAGGTGCTGTCCACCCGCCGCGACCTGATCCCGCTGGACGTCGCGGATGAACTGGCGCGGCTGCAGGACCGTGTGCCGCCCTTCCCGGCGGCGCAGAGCCGCGCCTTGATCGAGAAGGCCTTCGGGCGCCGCATCGACGAGGTCTTTGCCGGCTTCGATGCCGAGCCGGTGGCCAGCGCCTCGATCGCGCAGGTGCACTTCGGCGTGCTGAAGGACGGGCGCGAGGTGGCGGTGAAGGTGTTGCGCCCAGGCATGCTGCAGATCATCGACCAGGACATGGCCCTGCTGTACCTGCTGGCCGGCTGGGTCGAGCGCCTGTCGGCCGATGGCCGGCGCCTGAAGCCGCGCGAGGTGGTGGCCGAGTTCGACATCTATCTGCACGACGAACTGGACCTGGTGCGCGAGGCCGGCAACGCCGCGCAACTGCGCCGCAACATGGACGGCCTGGGCCTGGTGATGATCCCCGAGATGCACTGGGACCTGTGCACCCAGGGCGTGATCGTGATGGAGCGCATGAAGGGCGTGCCCATCAGCCAGGTCGAGCGCCTGCGCGAGGCTGGCGTGGACTTCAAGCGCCTGGCGCGCGACGGCGTGACGCTCTTCTTCACCCAGGTCTTCCGCGACGGCTTCTTCCACGCCGACATGCACCCCGGCAACATCCAGGTGAGCCTGGACCCGAAGACCTTCGGCCGCTACATCGCGCTGGACTTCGGGATCATCGGCACGCTGACCGACAACGACAAGCAGTACCTGGCCTACAACTTCATCGCCTTCTTCAGAAGGGATTACAAGAGAGTCGCCGAATTGCACATCGAAAGCGGCTGGGTGCCAGCCGGCACGCGCGTGGAGGCGCTGGAAGGCGCGATCCGCGCCGTCTGCGAGCCGCAGTTCGACCGGCCGCTGAAGGACATCTCCCTGGGTCAGGTGCTGATGCGGCTGTTCCAGACCAGCCGCCGTTTCAATGTCGAGATCCAGCCGCAGCTGGTGTTGCTGCAGAAGACGCTGCTGAACATCGAGGGCCTGGGTCGTCAGCTCGACCCCGACCTGGACCTGTGGACAACGGCCAAGCCCTTCCTGGAGCGCTGGATGAACGAGCAGGTGGGCTGGCGCGCCCTGCTCGACAGCCTGCAGCGGGAGGCGCCCCGCTACGCCCAGTTGCTGCCCGAACTGCCGCGGCTGCTGCATGCGGCGCTGAAGCGGCGCGACTCGCCGGCCGAAAGCAGCCTGCTGCCAGCGCTGCTGGCCGAGCAGCGCCGCAGCCGCCGCCTGGCGCTGTGGCTGGGCCTGGGCATGGGCGTCGGCCTGGGGGTGGGTTTGGCGGTCCTGGGCGGGGCGGTGGCGACATTGCTCGCGTTGCAGTCCGCTCGGTGAGCGGCAGGGCCTGAGACTGGGGCCTGCAAACCGAGGGCTGCCAACCGAGGGCTGCCAACCGAGTTGCGAGCCGGGCTGCGAACCGGGCTGCGAACGTGCCGCGGCTTACAATGCTGGGTTGCGTGTGCGCGCCGCGAGCCCCGCTCGATCTGCGTACGCCACACGCCTTACACCGAGGTTCGTTCATGCCGATCTACGCCTACCGCTGCGGCGCCTGCGGTCATGCGCAGGATGTGCTGCAGAAGATGTCCGACCCGCTGCTGACGACCTGCCCGGCGTGTGGTGCCGAGGCGTATACCAAGCAGCTCACGGCCGCGGGCTTCCAGCTCAAAGGCTCGGGCTGGTACGTCACCGACTTCCGCGAGGGCGCCAAGGGCGCGAAGGCAGGCAAGGACGAGGCGGGTGACAAATCGGCTGCCGAGGGCGCCGGTGACAGGGCAGACGCCAAGGCAGCCGACAAGACAGCCGACAAGGCTGGCGAAAAGCCCGCAGACAAAGCCGCAGACAAGTCAGCAGACAAGTCCTCCGACAAGAGCCCTTCCGCGTCTGCCGACAAGTCCGCCTCGGCAAGCGCGCCTGCGTCCAAATCGGCCACCCCCGCCGCCCCGGCCTCCCCGGCCTCTGGGTCCAAGCCCGCCACCCCTGCGGCGGGCGGCTGAGCACCGATCGCATCAGCGTGAAGAAGTACCTCGTCACCGGCCTGCTGGTCTGGCTGCCGCTGGCCATCACCATCTGGGTGCTGTCGTGGCTGCTGGGTGCCTTCGACGGTATCTTCTCGGCCCTGCTGTCGGCCACGGGGGCGGTGCTGCCGGTCTCGGCCCAGGCCGTCATCGAGCAGTTGCGGCGCATTCCAGGTCTGAGCGTGCTGGTGCTGGGGGCCGGGCTGGTGCTGACGGGCATGTTCGTCACCAACATGTTCGGCCAGTGGTCGGTGCGGCAGTGGGACACGCT
>JBBSCX010000115.1:0-9557 GCA_038249905.1 Burkholderiales bacterium | reverse complement strand
CGGCGCGAAGAAGCTCAGCGACGCAGACCGCCAGGCAGTCACCGACAGCGCGCGTGCGGCGCTGGAAGCGTTCTTGCAGAACTTGGAAAGCTCGTCCGACAGCTTGTCCGACAGCCCGTCCGAAACCACGTCGGAGACCACGTCCGACAGCGCGCCAGACAGTGCGTCCGAACCCCCGCCTGAACCCCCGCCCGTTGCCAAGGCCGACGCATGAGCGAAAGCGTCGCCGGCCTGCGTCGCAAGATCACCGGTGCGAGCGATCTGCAGGCCGTGGTGCGCACGATGAAGGCGCTGGCGGCGTCGAGCATCGGCGACTACGAGCACTCGGTGCTCGCGCTGGCGGAATACAACCGCATGGTGTCGCTCGGCCTGGGTGAATGCTTTCGGCAAGCGCGGGCGGACGTCCGCGCCGCACCCGAGCCAGCACCTGAATTGACACACCCATCGGCCAGTGCCAAGGAGCCGATAGGCGCCATCGTCTTCGGCTCTGACCAAGGGCTGGTCGGCCCCTTCAACGACGTCATCGCAGAGCACGCCATCGGCGCCCTGGCCGCCGTGCAGGGGCGGCCACAGGTGTGGGCCGTTGGCGAACGGGTACAGGAGCGGCTGCAGGATGCGGGGCTGGAACTGTTGGGCGCGTATGCCGTGCCAGGTTCGGTCGAGGGCATTGCGCCGCTCGTGGCGCAGATCTTGATCGACATCGAAGCGCGTCGCTCGCAGAGCGGCGCACATCAGCTCAAGCAGGTGCATGTCTTCCACAATCGGCCCTTGGCGGCTTCGCTGTACGAACCCGTCAGCCAGCGCCTGCTGCCGCTGGACGCAGCCTGGCAGCAGAAACTGGCGGCCGTGCCCTGGCCCGGCCAGATGCTGCCCGAAGTGCTGGACCACGGCGCGACGACCCTGCGCGCACTGATCCGCGAATACCTGTTCATTTCGCTGTTCCGTGCCTGCGCAGAGTCTCTGGCCAGCGAGAACGCCAGCCGGCTGGCGGCGATGGAACGCGCCGACCGCAACATCCTCGATCTGCTGGAACAGATGCACAGCCGCCTTCACCGGCTGCGCCAGAGTTCGATCGACGAGGAGCTTGCAGACGTCACCGCAGGCTACGAAGCCCTGGCCCGTCCATGAGCCTCCTGACATTGAACGCCGGCTCGTCGAGCATCAAGTTCGCGCTCTACCGGCATGAACCCGAGTTGCAGCGCGATCTGCTGGGGAGTCTGCAACCCATTTTGCGGGGACAGGTCGACCGCATCGGCCATGCCGATGTGTCGATCGAAGTCTCGCTCGCTGTCTCGCTCGATACCGGGGTTTCGGGCGTGGACGATGGTGCAAAACAGCTGCCCGCACGGCACGCCATCGCCGGCGGCAGTTTCGCGGCCACCGCCGCAGCGCTGCTGGACTGGCTGGAAGCGCAGGCCGACTTCGCTTCGATCACGGGCGTCGGGCACCGCGTGGTGCACGGCATGCAGCACAGCGCGCCGGCAGCGGCCGACGACGCCCTGCTCGACGAACTGCGCCGCATCCAGCCCGACGACCCTGAGCACCTGCCCGGCGAGATCGCGCTCATCGAATTGCTGCGCGAGCGGCACCCGCAGCTGAAGCAGCTGGCCTGCTTCGACACCGCCTTCCACCACCACATGCCGCGCCTGGCGCAACTGCTGCCCATTCCGCGCCGCTACGAAGCGGCCGGGCTGCGCCGCTACGGCTTTCACGGCTTGTCGTATGCCTACCTGATGGAAGAGCTGGCGCGCACCGCCGGGGCCGAAGCGGCGCAGGGGCGGGTGGTGCTGGCGCACCTGGGCAACGGCGCCAGCCTGGCTGCCGTTCACGCCGGCCGGTGCATCGACACCAGCATGGCGTTCACGCCCACGGCAGGCCTGCCGATGGCCACGCGATCGGGCGATCTCGACCCCGGCATCGCCGCCCACCTGGCGCGCACCGAGGGCCTGAGCGCACAGGATTTCTACGCGATGGCGAACCACGAATGCGGGCTGCTCGGCATTTCCCAGTCCAGCGGCGACATGCGCGACCTGCTGGCTGCCGAGGCCACCGACGTGCGCGCTGCCGAAGCGGTGGCGTACTTCTGCTACCAGGCGAAGAAGTGGATAGGCGCCTATGCCGCAGCGCTGGGCGGCCTGGACACGCTGGTGTTTGCGGGCGGCATCGGCGAACACGCGGCGCCGGTGCGGGAGCGCATCTGCGAAGGATTGGGTTTTCTGGGCATCGAGCTGGATGCGGCAAGCAATGCGGCACACGCCGACGTGATCTCGGGCCCTGCCGCCCGGACGACAGTGCGCGTCGTTCGCACCGACGAGGAACTGATGATTGCCTGCTCGGTCTGTCGATGGCTGGCCGCGGGTGGCAGATGAAAGGACTGACATGACTTCGAAGACACCGACGCTGAGTGCTCAGCAACTCTCGCGCATGGACGCCTATTGGCGCGCCGCGAACTACCTGTCGGTCGGGCAGATCTATCTGTACGACAACCCGCTGCTGCGGCGGCCGCTGGCGCTGAGCGACATCAAGCACATGCTGCTGGGGCATTGGGGCACGACGCCGGGGCAGAACTTCATCTACGTTCACCTGAACCGGGTCATCAAGCAGTACGACCTGGACATGATCTATGTCTCCGGGCCAGGTCATGGCGGACCCGCAGTGGTGGCCAACACCTACCTTGAAGGCACCTACAGCGAGGTCTACCCGGACATCAGCCCCGACTTGGCAGGACTGCAGAAGCTGTTCCGGCAGTTCTCGTTTCCGGGCGGTATCCCCAGCCACGCATCGCCAGAATGTCCGGGCTCGATCCACGAAGGTGGCGAACTCGGTTATTCGCTCAGCCACTCTTTCGGCGCGGTGTTCGACAACCCCGAGCTGATCGTGGCCTGCGTCATCGGCGACGGCGAGGCCGAGACCGGGCCGCTGGCCACGGCCTGGCATTCCAACAAGTTTCTCGACCCGATCACCGACGGCGCGGTGCTGCCGATCCTGCACCTGAACGGCTACAAGATCGCCAACCCGACGGTGCTGGCGCGCATCACCCGCGAGGAGCTGGAGCAGTTCCTGCGTGGCTGCGGCTGGACGCCACTCTTCGTCGAAGGCTCTGATCCGGCCCTGATGCACGAGGCCATGGCCACGGCGCTAGACACAGCCATCGAACAGATCCGCACGGCCCAGAAAACTGCGCGCGCCACCGGCAAGGCGGTGCGCCCGCGCTGGCCGATGATCGTGCTCGATTCGCCCAAGGGCTGGACCGGGCCGAAAGTGGTCGACGGCCTGCAGATCGAAGGTACGTTCCGTGCCCACCAGGTGCCGCTCAAAGACCCGATCTCGCATCCGGGCCACCTGACGCTGATCGACGACTGGCTCAAAAGTTACCGCGCCGAAGAGCTGTTCGACGCGCAGGGCCGGCTGATGCCGGAACTGGCCGAACTGGCACCCGTGGGGACGCGGCGCATGGGGGCCAACCCGCACGCCAATGGCGGCCTGCTGCTGCGCGACCTGCACCTGCCCGACTTTCGCGATTACGCCTGCGAAGTGCCCGTGCCTGGCGTGCGCGGCATCGGCGACACCCATGTGCTGGGCCCGTTCCTGCGCGATGTGGCGAAGTGGAACGATGCGCAACGCAACTTCCGCGTCTTCGGCCCCGACGAGACGCTGTCCAACGGGCTGGCCGCACTCTTCGAAGTGACCGAGCGGCAGTGGGACGCTGCGACCGAGCCCAATGACGAATTTCTCGCACCCACCGGCCGCGTGATGGAAATGCTGAGCGAGCACCAGTGCGAAGGCTGGCTCGAGGGTTATCTGCTGACCGGCCGCCACGGTGTCTTCAACTGCTACGAGGCCTTCATCCACATCATCGACTCGATGTTCAACCAGCATGCCAAGTGGCTGACGGTGACGGCGCACATTCGCTGGCGGCGCAACATCGCCTCGCTGAACTATCTGCTGGCCTCGCACGTCTGGCGCCAGGACCACAACGGCTTCTCACACCAGGACCCGGGCTTCATCGACCACGTCGTCAACAAGAAGGCTGAAGTGGTGCGCGTGTACCTGCCGCCCGACGCGAACTGCCTGCTGTCGGTGATGGACCACTGCCTGCGCAGCCGGCACTATGTGAATGTTGTGGTGGCAGGCAAGCATCCGGCGCCGCAGTGGCTGACGATGGATGCGGCGGTGAAACACTGCACCCGCGGCATCGGCATCTGGGAATGGGCGAGCAACGACGGCGACGAGGCGCCCGATGTGGTGATGGCCTGCTGCGGCGATGTGCCGACGTTGGAGACGCTGGCGGCAGTGTCCATCCTGCGCGAGCAGTTGCCGGCGCTGAAGATCCGCGTCGTCAATGTCGTCGACCTGATGCGGCTGCAGTCTGCGACCGAGCATCCCCATGGCCTGGATGACCGTGAATTCGACGAAATCTTTACGCGCGACAAGCATGTGATCTTTGCTTTCCACGGCTACCCGTGGCTGATCCACCGGCTGACCTACCGGCGCCACAACCACAGCAACATCCACGTGCGCGGCTACAAGGAAGAAGGCACGATCACGACGCCTTTCGACATGACGGTGCTGAATGACCTCGATCGTTTCCATCTCGCCATGGACGTGGTCGATCGCCTGCCGCAGACCGGCGACAAGGGCCTGGCCTTGAAGCGGCGGTTGAAAGACAAGTTGATGGAGCACACGCAGTACATCCGCCAGCAGGGCCAGGACATGCCGGAGATCCGCAACTGGCGTTGGGGCGTTTCGGCATGAATGACAGTGTCTTGCGCGCCACCGCGGCCACGCTGATGTCCGGCGACAAAGGCCTGCTGGCGATGGACGAAAGCAACCCGACCTGCAACAAGCGCTTTGCTGCGCTGGGCATCCCGCAGACCGCAGAGGCGCGGCGCGCGTGGCGTGAACTCATCGTCACGACACCGGGGTTGGCCGCCAGCATCAGCGGCGCCATCCTTTTCGACGAGACGGTCCACCAGCAATTGCACGACGGCCGGTCTTTCGCCCAGGCGTTGGCTGACGTCGGCATCGTCGTCGGCATCAAGGTCGACGCTGGCGCCAAGGCGCTGGCCGGGCATGCTGGCGAGTCGGTCACCGAAGGGCTGGACGGATTGCGCGAGCGTCTGCAGGGTCATGCCGCGATGGGCGCACGGTTTGCCAAGTGGCGCGCCGTGATCGCCATCGACGACGCCCTTCCCAGCAGCGCGTGCATCGCGGCCAATGCCCATGCGTTGGCGCGTTATGCCGCCCTGTGCCAGGAAGCCGGGCTCGTTCCCATCGTCGAGCCCGAAGTGCTGATGACGGGTGGGCACTCGCTGCAGCGCTGCGCCGAGGTCACCGCGCAGGTATTGCACGAGGTCTTTGCGCAACTGCATGCGCAGCGCGTTGCGCTCGAAGGGCTGTTGCTGAAACCGAACATGGTGCTGCCTGGCTTGGACTGCGCCCACCACGACGCCTTGGACGCAGTGGCCGACGCGACAGTGCGCTGCCTGCTGCGCGCTGTGCCGGCCGCGGTGCCGGGCATCGCCTTTCTGTCGGGTGGCCAGAGCGCGGAAGTGGCCTCCGCGCGCTTGAACGCGATCAACCAGCGCTTCAAGAACGGCCTGCCCTGGGCGCTGACGTTTTCGTTCTCGCGTGCGATTCAGCAACCGGCCCTCGAGATCTGGCGCGGCGAGCCCGCCAAGGCGCAGCGCGCTCAACAAACGCTGCAGCACCGCGCCGCCTGCAACCGCGCTGCGCGGCGGGGCGAGTACTCGGCCGCGATGGAAGAGGCGGGCTGAATCGACGGCGCGGACACAGACAGGGCCGCGACGCGCTCAAGGCAGGTCGACGCCCAATGCCCGCAGTTGCCGCTTCAAATGCTCGACCTCTTCGATCAGGTCGGTGGTCAGCGCAGCCAGTTGCGGGTCGGACTCGAAGACCGTCTCCAGGTGCAGGATCCTGCGCGCGCGGATGAGCGTGACGCTGTCGAAGCGCCACGAGCCTGCGGCCCCGTCGCCCAGAATGACGCCCGCTTCGACCTGTGTAATCACCCATTCAGGCTCGACACCGCAGGCCCGGGCCAGCGCATCGACGGTGAACGCCGGGCCCTCGACGACTTCAGCCAGGGGGCCCGTGGCGGGTGCGGTGACCGGCGTGTTCATGTTCCCAGACCCGGCCGTGGCTGGAACGCAGGAAAGGCCGCGCCCATGGCTTCATAGGCTGCGCGCCCCTCCTTGCTGTCGGCAGACGGCAGGGTCAGTTCAAGCTCGATGTACAGATCACCTGCGGCGGAACGTCCCGACCCTGGAATGCCGCGCCCCTTCAGGCGCAACTTGCGGCCTGCCTTCCAACCGGGCGGCACGCTCACCTCGGCCCGGCCGCCAGGGGTGTCGACCGTCACCGCAGCGCCCAGCATGGCTTCCCACGGTGACAGCGGTACGCGCTGGAACACGTCCCGCCCTTCGGCGCGCCAGCGCGTGTCGGGCTTGAACAGCACCTCCAGCAGAAGGTCGCCATCGGGCGCGCCACCCTGGCCCGGGCTCCCGCGCCCGGCCAAGCGGATGTGCTGACCTTCGGACACACCGCTGGGAATCTTGACCTGAAGATTGCGTTCCTCGTTCACCACCTGGCCCTGTTCGTCGATGCGTGCACTGCGCAGGGCGATCAGGCGCTCCGCGCCGGCATAGGCGTCCACGATGTCCAGTTCGATCCTGGCGTGATGGTCGCTTCCCGGCCGCGCCATGTCGGGGCCCCTGCCGAAGTCCTCGAACGATCCCCTTGTCCCTGCGGCGCGCTGCGATCGCGCGCCACGCCCGAACAGTTGTTCGAAGAAGTCACTGTGTTCGCCGCTGGCCCCGCCGACGTCGGAGAACTCGAAGCCAGCGTCCCAGTGCGGCGGCGGCCGGAAGTCCTGCCCATCGCGCGCCTGTGCCCGGTCGGACAAGCTGTCGTACGCGGCCCGCTTCTCCGGGTCGGAAAGCACCGCATTCGCTTCGTTCACCTCCGCCATGCGCGCATGGGCATCGGCGGCCTTGCTGACATCGGGGTGGTACTTTCGCGCGCCTTTGCGGTAGGCCTTCTTGATGTCTTCCGCGCTCGCCTGCCGTCCGACATCGAGCGTCTTGTAGTAGTCCTTGAACTCCATGATGGGCGTCGGGTGCGAAGCTTACTGAGCGGGCCAGCGGCGGCGGCGGTGCAGGGCTGCGTGCACCGCTGCATATACCTGCGAATGTCATCAAGTCATCGCCGTCTGTCCGTCCGCCACCGAACCGACGACAAGCCCTCGTTGCCGTCACGCTGATCTGCCTGATGCTGTCGATGGGTCTGCCGCAGGGCAAGCCGGTGACAAGCGGAGGCCAGCCCCGCCTGAATCCGGAGACACCCATCATGTCGAGCCCGCGAGACCTTCAGTGCATCAACACATTGCGTTTCCTGTCGGTGGACATGGTGCAACGCGCCCACAGCGGACACCCCGGCTTGCCATTGGGTGCGGCCGCGATGGCCTATGCCCTGTGGACCGGCCATCTCAAGCATCACCCCGGCCGCCCGCAGTGGCCCGATCGCGATCGCTTCGTGCTGTCCGCGGGGCACGGCTCGGCGCTGCTCTACAGCCTGCTGCACCTGACGGGCTACGACCTGGCGCTGGACGACCTGAAGCAATTCCGGCAGTGGGCCAGCAAGGCGCCAGGGCATCCGGAGCGCAGCCACACGCCGGGTGTCGAGATCACGACCGGCCCGCTGGGCCAGGGCTTGACCAACGCCGTCGGCATGGCCATCGCCGAAGCGCATCTGGCCGCGCGCTACAACCGCGACGGTCACAAGCCGGTCGATCACCGCACCTGGGCCCTGGTCAGCGATGGCGACCTGATGGAGGGCGTGGCTGCCGAAGCGGCGTCGCTGGCCGGCCACCTGCGCCTGGGCAAGCTCGTGTGCCTGTACGACGACAACCGCGTCACGCTGTCGGCAGGCACCGACATCACCTTCAGCGAGGACAGCGCCTTGCGCTTTCAGTCCTATGGCTGGCAGACCCTGCGCGTCGACGACGGCAACGATCTGGACGCGGTGAATGCGGCGCTGGACGCGGCGCGCGCCGAGACCACGCGGCCGTCGTTGATCCTGGTGCGCACGCACATCGGCTTCGGCTCGCCCGAACAGGACAGTTTCAAGGCCCACGGCTCGCCGCTGGGTGAGCAGGACGTGAAGCGCACGAAGCAGGCGCTGGGCTGGCCGCTCGAGCCGCCGTTCGAGGTTCCGGCGGCGGCGCTCGAACACTTTCGCCGCGCGCTGGCCCAGGGCGAACAGGCCCAGACCGATTGGGCCGCAAGCATGCGGGCCTACGCCGACGCGTTTCCGGCGTTGTCCGCCGAGTTGCAAGGCCGCCTGCGTGGGGATCTGCCGGCGGGTTGGGACGCGGACATCCCGGTCTTCCCCGCCGACGAGAAGGGCATGGCCACCCGCGTCGCCGGTGGCCAGGTGATGAACGCCATCGCACCGCGCCTGCCCGCGCTGTTCGGCGGGTCGGCCGACCTGGACCCGTCGACCCACACGGCCTTGAAAGGGCAGGGCACATTCAATCCGCCCGACAGCGCGGGCCTGGACACGCAGGGCAGCGTCGCCGGTGGCTGGGGTTGCGACGGACGCAACCTTCATTTCGGCGTGCGCGAACATGCCATGGGCGCCATCGTCAACGGCTTGGCGGCGCACGGCGGCATCCTGCCTTTCGGGTCGACATTTCTGATCTTTTCCGACTACATGCGGCCAGCCATCCGCCTGGCGGCGCTGATGGGCCTGCACGTGGTGCTCGTGTTCACGCACGACAGCATCGCGGTGGGTGAAGATGGCCCGACGCATCAGCCCGTCGAGCAAATTGCCAGCTTCCGTGCGATGCCGGGGATCACGCTGATCCGCCCGGCCGATGCCAACGAGACTGCGGTGGCCTGGCGGGTGGCGGTCGAAACCCGTGACCGGCCCGTGTTGCTGGTGCTGACGCGGCAAGACCTGCCGACGCTGGACCGCAGCCGGCATGCCAGCGCCGAGGGCTTGCGGCGGGGCGCCTATGTGCTGCGCGAGATGGGCCCCGCCAGTGTCAAAGGCCATGCAAGTGCCGGTGCAGATACCGGTGCCGATAAAGGCACAGGTTCAAGCGAGCCCGATCTGATCCTGCTGGCCAGCGGATCGGAGGTGAGCTTGATCCTGGACGCCGCCGAGCGCCTGTGCGCCGAAGGTCTGTCGGTGCGCTGCGTATCGATGCCGAGCTGGGACTTGTTCGACGCGCAGCCGCGCGCCTATCGCGACGAGGTGCTGCCGCCCAGCGTGCCAGCGCGGCTGGCCGTGGAACTGGGGGCCGTGCAGGGCTGGCACCGCTATGTCGGCGACGGCGGTGACGTGCTCGGCGTCAAGCGCTTCGGCGCATCGGCGCCGGCCCATGTGCTGCTGCGCGAGTTTGGCTTCACGGTCGACAACGTGGTGCGGCGTGCCCAGCGTTTGCTGGCCACGCCGAAGCCATGAAGACCGACAACCAGGACCGGGCACTGCCCGAACAACATGCCGATCGTGGAGTTGCAGACCTTGTTGTGGAT